>JANXWZ010000045.1 GCA_025350865.1 Rhodanobacteraceae bacterium | reverse complement strand
CGCAAGTCCCGATCTAAGTGCTTATCTGTCCGGACTTTACATCCTTTATGGGGGAGTGGGGAGGAGACCGGGTAAAATCACCAGCATGCACCTCGACGACATCCAATCTGCCCTGCGCGACCAAGACCTCGACGGCTGGCTCTTCTATGACCACCACAACCGCGACCCCCTCGGCTACCGCATCCTCGGCCTGCCCGAGGGCGGCCACGTGACCCGCCGCTGGTACTACTTCATCCCCGCCACCGGTGAGCCAAAACAACTAGTCCATCGCATCGAAAGCGGAAAGCTCGACTCACTGCCCGGAAAAAAAAAGGCCTACTCCTCCTGGCAGGAGCTCGAGGCTGAGCTCGCGGCAATGCTGGAAGGCGCAACCAAAATCGCGATGCAGTACTCCCCGCGCAACGCCATCATGTACGTCTCGCTGGTCGACGCCGGAACCGTGGAAGTTCTGCGCGGCTTCGGCAAGGAAGTCGTCTCCTCCGCCAATCTCGTGAGCCAATTTGAGGCCGTCCTTACCGAAGATCAAATCGCCACCCATTTCGTAGCTCAGGCAAAGCTCGACGAAGTCCTGAAGGCAGGATGGAAGCGTATGGGCGAGCTCGCCCGCGCTGGCGGAACCGACGAGTTCACCATCGTCAACTACATGAAGGAAGCCCTCGAGCGTGACGGCCTCGTCACCGAGCACGGCCCGAACGTCTCCTGCGGCCCCAACTCCGCCGACTCCCACTACGAGCCGAGCGCCGCCACGTCGCGACCCATCGCGTCCGGGGATTTCGTGCTCATCGACATCTGGGCCAAGCTCGCGACCGACCCCAAAGCCGTCTGGTACGACATCACCTGGACCGGCGTCGTTGGCCGCGAACCTACCGACCGCGAACAGCTCGTCTTCCGCACAGTCCGCGACGCTCGCGATGCCTCCATTGCCAGCGTCCAGCAAGCCTTCGCCGCCAACACCCCCATCGCCGGCTGGCAGGCCGACGACGCCTCCCGCAGCGTCATCCGCGCCGCCGGCTTCGCCGAGTGGTTTACCCACCGCACCGGCCACAACATCGCGACCGAACTCCACGGAAACGGGGCACACCTCGACAACCTCGAAACCCACGACGAGCGCCTGATCCTGCCCCACACCTGCTTCTCCGTCGAGCCCGGCATCTACTTCCCTGGCGAGTTTGGCGTCCGAAGCGAGATCAACATGATCACCTATCCCGGCAAGGCAGTCGTTACCGGCCCGCTTCAGACCGAACTCGTACGCATCTGAAACTGCTATCATCGGAAGCGATGGCAACTCCCGCACAAGCGCCCGCAAGACCTGCCGCCGCCGCTTCCTCGTCTCTCCCGATGCTGTGTCTGCTCGCCGGTTGGCTCGTCCCCGGCGCGGGACACTTCCTGCTCCGCAAGCCCATCCGCGGCGCGCTGCTCTCGCTATCTATCCTCACCATGTTTGGCGTGGGCCTTGGTCTGCAGGGCAAGATCTACGCCCCCAATACCGGCGACCTGCTCGATATCCTCGGCTTCGTCGGCCAGCTCGGCTCCGGCCTGCTGTACATCCTGGCCAAGCTCGGCGACTGGGGCCAGACCTCTGTCACTATCGCCCTCGGCGACTACGGGACCAAGTTCATCGTGGTAGCAGGTCTGCTCAACGTGGTCTCCGCCATCGACGCCCATTCCCTTGCCAACGGAAGGAAGGCCTCGTAAATGTTGAGCCACTTCAGTGCCCTGCTCGTCTTCTCGCTTTGCCTCTCCGTCGTCTTCGGCATCACGCAACGCAACAAGCCTAATCTCATGATCAAATTTGGAGCCTTCTGCTTCAGCCTCTGCGTGTTCGGCACTATCGCCGCCAGCTGGGTCATGTACCTCATCAAGCGGTAAAACAGTTTGTAGTTGATAGTTGATAGTTCGATACAAAAGGCTCGTTCTCAGATGAGAATCGAGCCTTTGTACTTACTATCAACAACCAACTACTCACTACCAACTGTGGTTACGGCTCGGCATTCGGGTCAGGAGCCTGACCCGGCGCCTGCTCTTCCATCTGCTTCGCCATCTCCTCGCGCTTCTTCTCGCGAGCCTCGGCGCGCTTGGTCGCCTTCTCGTTCAGTTCCTGCTCTGCGCCCAGCAGTTCGATCACGGCCATCTCGGCTGCATCGCCCTTACGGGTATAAGTGCGAACGATACGCAGATAGCCACCTGGACGGGTCGCATAGCGGGGGGAGACGGTCGTGAACAAACGAGTGACAGCTTCGTCCGTCATCAGGTAAGCGTGAGCCTGACGGCGCGAGTGCAGATCGCCCTTCTTGCCCAGGGTAATCATCTTTTCAACGATCGGACGCGACGCCTTGCACTTCGTGATGGTGGTTTCGACGCGGTCGTTCAGAATGATGGAGGTGACAAGGTTGCGCAGCATGGCGCGACGATGAGAGGTATTGCGGCCGAGCTTAAAGCCGCCATTACGATGACGCATGGTGTGATCTCCTTCGAATCAGGCTTCTGCCAGAATCGGACTTCCGTTAGGGCTCAGGGCTCAGGGCCCAGGGCTCAGTCAACAACAGCCTTGCTTTGCTTGAGCTTATCGATGATGGCAAAAAGCATTCTGCCGACCTCATCCGACAAGTTGTCCGCCGCAAGAAGCAGCTCAGGACTTCCGTAGTTCAACTCGCGAGCGATCACAAGTTGAGTTTGCACTTCAAAGTTCGATCCACGCGATATTGCAGGGAAATTCTTATACTCTCCTCGTGTACCGCGCCCATATCCTTCGGCAATATTGCTCGCTACCGAAATACCAGCACGGCGAATCTGGCTCGTTAGGCCAAATCTTTTGTCTGGCGGAAACGTAGCTGACAGACGGTAGATTGAAACTGTCAACTAAATCGCACGCTGCCAAACAATCAGATCCCGGTAAGACTTTGCCATAATCGTCTCCCGGAACCATAGCCCAGGGGGCGGGCTGAACCCTGCCCCCTGAGCCCTAATCCCTGCATTTAGAAGTTTTCGGGCTCCGACATCAAATCCAGATCTTCGTCCTCATCTTCTTCATCGTCATCGTCGAACGCGCCATAGCTGGCCGCGAGCGTCGCTGCCGGAAGAACTGAGGTCGGTCCGGGGACCGGGTTGCCGTTCTCGTCGATCTTCATGCCCAGCGAAAGACCCATCTGAGCAAGGATTTCCTTGATCTCGTTCAGGCTCTTACGGCCGAAGTTCTTGGTCTTCAGCATCTCGGCTTCGGTCTTCTGGATCAGCTCGCCGATTGTCGCAATGTTCGCGTTCTTCAGGCAGTTGTAGCTGCGGACCGAAAGCTCAAGCTCTTCGACCGAGCGGTTGAGGTTCTCGTTGCGGATGGACGGGCCGTCGAGACCGCCATCATGACCGGCTTCCATCTCCTCTTCAAAGTTGATGAAGATGGTCATGTGGTCCTTCAGCAGCTTCGCCGAAAGACCGAGAGCGTCCGCCGGAAGAACCGTTCCGTTCGTCCAGATCTCGATCGAGAGCTTGTCGTAATCGGTGATCTGACCGAGACGAGCGGCTTCGACGACATAGTTGACCTTGCGAACCGGCGAGTGAACCGAATCGACCGGGATGAAGCCCAGGCCGAGGTCTGCGTCGAAGTTCTTGTCGGCCGAGATGTAGCCACGGCCGCGCTTCAAGCGCATCTCCATGTCGATCTTGCCGCCCTCGGAGATGGTGCAGATGTACACATCGGGATCGAGAATCTCGACGTCTCCGTCGGCTTCGATCATGCCCGAGGTGATCACGCCGGCAGCGTCCGAACGCAGGTAGAGGGCCTTGGGGCCGTCGCCGTTCAGCTTGAACGGAATCTGCTTCAGGTTCAGGATGATATCGGTCGCGTCTTCCACGACGCCGGTGATCGACTGGAACTCGTGCAGCACGCCTTCGATGCGGACGGCCGTAACAGCCGCGCCTTCGATCGAAGAGAGCAGCGTGCGGCGAAGCGCGTTGCCGATGGTGGTACCGAAGCCGCGCTCAAAGGGCTGCGCGCTGAACTTGCCGAACTTCGGGGTGAGTGTGTCGGTTTCGACTGCGAGACGCTTGGGCTTCTGAAAACCTCTCCAAAGCATGTGTTTCTCCTTTTCCATCGTAACCGCGAAGCATTCTGCGGCAGGTGGATACTACGGTTGTAGAGCACAGCTATTAGCTCTTAGCCGCTAGTGTTTAGCTAAAAGCTAAGAGCTAGCGGCTAAAAGCTGCTTGTGAAACTTACTTCGAGTACAGTTCGACGATCAACTGCTCGTTGACCGGGAGCTGGATATCTTCGCGCTTCGGCAGCGCAACGATCTTGCCCGTCAACGTTTCGCGGTTGATATCAATCCAGGTGACCGACTGCAGGCCACCAGCGAACTCGCGGGCGGTCTCGAGAATACCCATGGCCTTCGAGTTCTCGCGAACCTGAATCTCGTCGCCAACCTTGCACTGGAACGAAGGAATGTTTACCTTGCGGCCGTTGACCGAGACGTGTCCGTGACGGACGATCTGGCGAGCCTGACGGCGGCTGGTCGCGAGGCCCATGCGGTAGCAGACGTTGTCGAGGCGAGTCTCAAGCTGCTGCAAAAGCAGGTCGCCGGTGACGCCGGTCTTGTTCGACGCCTTCTGATAGTAGGCGCGGAACTGAGTCTCGAGCGTGAAGTAGATGCGCTTCGCCTTCTGCTTCTCGCGCAGTTGCAGACCGTAGCCCACAACCTTTTTTACCTTGCGCGACTGGCCGTGCTGGCCTGGGGGGAAGTTCCGCTTTTCAACGGGGCACTTCTCGGTGAAGCACTTTGGTCCTTTGAGGAAGAGCTTGACGCCGTCGCGGCGGCACATGCGGCAGACGGGTCCTGTATAACGTGCCATTTCTATCTCCTGATTCGGGTGACGATCGGTTTACACGCAGGCTTCGCGCTTCAAGTCCCGATCCATGTTGAGGGATCAGGGAACAGGGATCAGGGATCAGAAAAGCCAGTCGGCTATTCCCTGATCCCTAGGCCCTAATCCCTGCGTCATCAGACGCGACGGCGCTTGGGCGGACGGCAGCCGTTGTGCGGCATCGGCGTAACGTCGCGGATCGAGCGAACATCGATACCCGCAGTTGCGAGGGCGCGGATGGCCGACTCACGACCCGAGCCGGGGCCCGAGACGCGAACATCGACCGAACGCAGACCATGCTCGCGAGCGCTGTTGGCTGCTCCGACAGCGGCCTGCTGCGCCGCAAACGGAGTGCCCTTGCGCGAACCGCGGAAGCCGAGCGAACCCGATGATTTCCAGCTCAGCGTGTTGCCGGTCTGGTCCGTGATCGTCACGATGGTGTTGTTGAACGAAGCCTGAATGAAGACCAGGCCGTACGGAACATTTTTCCGCTCGCGCTTCTTGAACTTCTTGCCCTTGCCGGCTGCTGCCTTGCCGGACTTCTGCTGATTCTGTGTCTTCGCCATTTATTTCGTCGCTTTCTTCTTGCCGGCAACGGTGCCCTTACGGGGTCCCTTGCGCGTGCGCGCGTTGGTGTGGGTGCGCTGGCCACGAACTGGCAACGAGCGGCGATGACGCAGGCCACGGTAGGACTGGATCTCGATCAGGCGCTTGATGTTCAGCGAGATTTCCTTGCGGAGATCGCCTTCGATCTGGCCCTGCTTTTCGATGATCTGACGAATCTGGTTGAGTTGATCCTCATCGAGCGTCCCAACCTTCACGATTGGGTCGATGTTGGCTTCGGTAAGAATCTTCGCGGCGCGAGAATCTCCGATGCCAAAGATATAGGTGAGGCCGATGCGTACCTGCTTGTTATTGGGTACGTCGACTCCGGCAATACGTGCCATGTGAAAGTCCTTTGCTTGTCATCCCCAGCGCTTTGGCCGGGAATATCGGGTTATGGTTTGCGGGCTGTCCGCGGGGTTCAACGCAAGCCTTGACTTCGGCTAACTAGCCCCGTGGTTCCGGTGTTGCTCCCAACTGCCGTCATTCTGGCGAAGCCAGAATCTCCGTAGTTGTCTTTCCAGCTAGCGACAGACTACCCCTGACGCTGCTTGTGCTTCGCGTTCTCACAAATCACGCGAACCACGCCACGACGATGAATCACCTTGCACTTGTCGCAGATTTTCTTCACTGATGCACGAACCTTCATAAATCTCCTCAAAAAACAGCCGTTAGCTCTTGGCCTTTAGCTTTTGGCTGAAGGCTTGCAGACGTGCTTTGGGTAATGCCTTGGGAATTCGCTAACAGCTAAGAGCTAGCAGCTAAAAGCTGCTTACTTATAGCGATACACGATGCGGCCACGATTGAGGTCATAAGGGCTGAGCTCGATCGCGACCCGGTCGCCGGGGAGGATACGGATGAAGTTCTTGCGCATGCGTCCAGAGACGTGAGCCAAAGCCTGGTGCTTATTCTCAAGCTCCACCTTGAACATCGCATTCGGCAACGTCTCGACGACGACCGCCATCACTTCAATTGCATCTTCCTTCGACAAACGAATCTCCTTGTTGTTTCAACGGACACACCCGCAGCCGATTGACCGCGTGATGCACCATCATCAATACTACCCCAGATCCCCCGTCGCGACCAACTATCTCGCGGACAAAACGCCCAGGAGCCACGTGCACAGTTCCCCTGCCCCATTTTTCAAGAGCCAAAGCTGCATACGCTGTCGCTGCGTCCTGCATGAACAAGGCAGAATCGCTGGCCGGATCGCGCTTTTTGTTGATGGATGCCGCAGACCAGCTCCCGTCCGCCCGCTGATGTCTTACCAGCCATAAGAGACCTCGATTTAGCATCGGGTCACGTCGCGAAATCCCCGCCTGCTCCATCACCAGCACCGCCAACCCGGTCGCATAGCCGTCACTTTCCGTCGGTTCGGGAGACTCATCCTTCCGCTCCCGCTCGTCGATCGCGGTCGTCCGCCAGCCCCCGTCTCCCTCTTGCGCCTCTCCAAGCGCCGCAAGCAGGGCCTTCCGTTCCGTGGCGGACAGCAGACTTGGCTCCTTGGCGCTCGCCCACAACACGTAGAGTCGATTCACCACCGGCTGAGCGGCATATTCGCGCCGCAGATACTCCGTTAGCCGATCCAGATGCGCCATTACCGCTGGCTCTTGCGCATACCCATCCGGCGCATTCAATGCCGTCACCATCATCAACGCCGCGCCCTGATATCCGGATTCCTCACCTTCCCACGGTCCGAGGTGAAAATTTTGCCAGATCCATGCCCCCGCGACGTCGCCCTTGTCCTGCTGCAAAGCCCAGGCGTTTTCAAAAGCCGTTCGGGTAATCGGCCGCAGATGTCCTTGAGCCTGATCTACGCTGGCAAGAATCACCGCATTCAGCACCGATTCAGTCGCATGCGCTTCGACCGTCTTGCCCGGCCCGCTCTTCTCGTCGGAATAGAACGGAATCATCTCCGCCCAATGGCTTACGCGCTTCTCCACGCTGGCCATCATTGCCTGGTCCGCCGGAGCCATCTCCTTTTCGCCAAGGTCGCGCTGCAACATGGGCCGCACCCTCGCATACGGCAACTGCGTGTGGCACGACACGCAGATAGTTCCCTGATCCTTCTGGGCTCGGGGCCACTGCTGCCACCAGGCCTCGCGATCATCAAGATACTTCGCTGCGCTTTGAGGATTCCAGGCGGAGCCCGGGCCTGAGGCGGCAACGGCGGGCAATGCGTGCCAAGATGAAGCCCCGGCCAGCGAAGCCCCTGCAATTGCGACGACCCACAAGATTCTGTTCTTCATCGGAGGACTCCCCAACTGCAGCGACGGGCCCTGTTGCGGTGAGGCTATGGAAGGTTTGACCTGATTCTACGCAGAAAGCGGTACACCACGCTATCGCGTGAGAATGACGGGACCGTCTTTGGTGATCGCGACCGTATGCTCGAAGTGCGCGCTGTAGCTGCCGTCGACCGTCACAGCGGTCCAGCCGTCCTTCAACACCTTCACTTCAGGCTTACCGGCGTTGATCATCGGCTCGATTGCCAGCACCATACCAACCTTCAACCGCGGTCCCTTACCGGCGTTCCCGTAGTTGGGAACCTGCGGATCCTCATGCATCGTCTTGCCGATTCCGTGCCCAACAAACTCGCGCACGACGCCAAAACCCTCAGCCTCGCACATTTCCTGCACCGCTGCGGAAATGTCGAACAGCCGCCCACCGGGCACGGCCTTTTCAATCGCCGCGTAGAGTGAGGCTTCAGTCACGTCAAGCAGTTTGCGAACCTTTGGGCTGGGCTTGCCGATCGCATACGTTACCGCGCAATCCGAATAAAAGCCATCCACCACTACGCCACAATCAATCGAAAGAATGTCGCCATCCTTCAGGATCGTCTTGACGTTCGGCATACCGTGGACGACCTGCTCATTCAGCGAGGTACAAAGTGAGGCCGGAAACCCGTGGTAGCCCTTGAACGCGGCCTTTGCGCCGAAGGAATCGATCTTCGCATTCGCGGCATTTTCAAGGTCCATGGTCGACGCTCCGGCAACCACCAGTGGACGAATATGCTCATGCACCTGCTGCAGGATCAGCCCGGAACGGCGCATCTTCTCAATCTCCTGCTCGGTCTTGATCATGATCGCCATGGCTCAGTGACCCCCCGGCCGTGATGACTCCCTGAGAGCTTTCAGGCGGGCACGGATCTCGTCCGTCACCTGCCCGACGTCCTGAAACCCGTCGACCTGGGCGAAACGGCTTTGCGACTCGTAGTGCGGAATAACGGGCGCAGTTTCCGCCTCGAAGACTTTCATGCGGGCTTCGAAAACTTCCACCGTGTCGTCCTTGCGCTGCTGCAACCGTTCGCCGTCGACGTCGCAGATTCCCTCTAGCTTCGGGGGCTGCGAATAAATGTTGTAGATATGTCCCTGGGGGCACAGACGACGACCGGTGATGCGCTTCAGCAGGTCATCGCGATCGACAACGAGGCTGATCACGACAACCGGGTAAGCCGCATTCGTATCGATCAAATACTGGTCAAGCCAGGAAGCCTGCGCCAGGGTGCGCGGAAACCCGTCGAGAATGTAGCCGCGAGCGCAATCCGGCAATGCCAAGCGGTCTGCGACCATTTCATTCACAAGATGGTCCGGGACCAGTTGCCCCTTGCTCATCAACTCATCGGCCGCCATGCCAAGCTCAGTGCGGCGTGCCCGATGGTCCCGCAGCAAATCCCCGGTGGAGATCTGCGGCACGTTGAACTCCGCCATCAGCGCCTTGGCCTGGGTGCCTTTGCCGACACCGGGAGGGCCGATCAGAAGCACCGGGCCCGGAACGAAATCCGTTCCGGGCTCGGCGTGCTTTGATTCAGTGTTGTCCAAGGCTGTGGCGATATCCATCAACGTTCCGAGGCCCCTACCAGCTACGCCGGCCACGAATGCGGCCGGACTTCGGGCTGAAGCCGTCGTAGTGGCGCATGATCAGCTGCGACTCAATCTGCTGTACCGTATCCATCGCAACGCCCACCACGATCAGCAGCGAGGTGCCGCCAAAGTAGAAATTGACGCCCAGACCGCTCGTGACCCACGATGGCAGACTGTCGAACAGCCGTCCGATCACCCAGATGTGATTGAAGTGGATACCGCTGATCATCAAAGTTGGGATCAGCATGATGATGATCAGGTAGATCGCGCCGACAAGCGTTATCCGAGTCAACACGTCGTTGATAAAGTCCGAGGTCCGCTTGCCGGGGCGAATGCCGGGGATGAACCCGCCATACTTGCGCATGTTGTCGGCAATGTCGTCCGGCCGGAAGACGATGGAGATATAAAAGTAGGCAAAGAAAATAATCGCCGCCATGATGAGCAACTCATACAGAGGTTCACCCGGCGCAATCGCCTGAAGAAAGGGTCCGATGACCGGCAGGTCCTTCAACTGGGCCGAACCGAAAAAGCTCAAGTTCTGGATCAGCAGCGGAGCCGAGAGGATGGAGCTCGCAAAGATGACCGGCATGACGCCACCGGAGTTCACCTTCAACGGCAAGTGCGTCGACTGTCCGCCCATCATCTTGCGGCCAACGATGCGCTTGGCGTACTGCACCGGGATGCGGCGCTCTGAGCGCTCGACAAAGATGATGAACGCGACTACCGCGACCATGAGAACAAGGAGAATGAGAATCGCAATCGGAGTGAACGCGCCCCAGGCCTGCGTCGTTGCTTTGTCGTAGAGATCCTGCACACCGCGCGGCAAGCCAGCCACGATACCGGTGAAGATCAGCAGCGACATACCGTTGCCGATACCGCGCTCGGTGATCTGCTCACCCAGCCACATAACGAAGGCCGTACCCGCAGTCAGGGTAATAACGCACAGCGGAATGAAGCCCCACTTCGACATCGTCACCATGGACTGACCAGCATTGGTCTGCGTCAGCGTCAGAGCGATCGCAGTCGACTGCACGATGCCGAGAAGAACCGTGACGTACCGAGTCCACTGGGTGATCTTGCGGCGGCCCATCTCGCCTTCCTTCTGCAGCTTCGCGAGCGGCTCGTAAATGACCGAGAGCAGCTGAAAGATGATGGAGGCGGTGATGTATGGCATGATACCGAGGGCAAAGATCGTCAGACGCCGCAGGCTTCCGCCCGAGAACAGGTCTACCAGGCCTAGCGCCGAACCGGCATTCGCATTGAAGAACTGCGCGAGCGCCTTGGCGTCGATACCCGGCGTGGGAACGTGAGAACCCAACCGATAGACAGCGAGGATGCCCAGCGTAAACAGGACCCGGGTGCGAAGCTCGGGAATCCTGAAGATATTTGCGATTTTCTCAAGCATCGGGTGGTCCTTAGGGGTGCAATGGCCTGGTCTTGCGGTTGGTGAACCGGAATCACACTATTCTAGTGTGCCGGCAGGCAAAAAGCACGGGCAGCGACTAAGCCGCTACCTCTTCGCCGCCAACAAGGATAGCCTTGCCGCCAGCCTTCTCGATGGCTTCCTTCGCGGTCTTCGAAAACTTGTGCGCGTGGACAGTGATCGCAGCCTTGATCTCGCCGTTATTCAACACCTTCACCAGCGAGTTCTTGCGACGGTGCAGACCCAGTTCAGCAATAGCCTCCAGCGTGAACTCGGTGATGCTGGCAGCAGCGTTGATCTCCGCGAGGCGGTCCAGACCAACCACGGTGTACTCGACGCGGAAGATGTTTGTGAAGCCACGCTTGGGGAGGCGGCGATGCAGCGGCATCTGGCCGCCTTCGAAACCGCGCATCAGCGACGAACCCGAACGCGAGCCCTGACCCTTGTGTCCACGGGTCGAGGTCTTACCCATGCCCGAACCCATACCGCGGCCGACACGTTTCTTGTTTTCATTCGCCTTTTTGGGGGCGCGCAGATTGGAAAGATTACGAATTGCCATGATGTTCCTCGCTTAACGCCGAACCGCTCGAAGGCGGACCGACTCGCATGTGGAGTACTTCGTGAGTGGTTATTCGACGACGCGGACGAGGTGAGGAACCTTCTTCACCATGCCGTGAATCGAC
This sequence comes from Rhodanobacteraceae bacterium, assembly GCA_025350865.1. Classification (GTDB taxonomy): domain Bacteria; phylum Acidobacteriota; class Terriglobia; order Terriglobales; family Acidobacteriaceae; genus Edaphobacter. The sequence goes on along the minus strand of JANXWZ010000045.1, from coordinate 10,676 downwards.
GGAGTATCTTCGCGCTCGATGATCTGGTTCAGCCGCGTGAAGCCCAGACCCTTGATGGTCAGCTTCTGCTTCGTCGGCGCGCAGATCATGGAACGGAAATACTGCAACTTGATCTTAGCTACATCTGCCATGATTATTCTCCCGCCACGGTCGTCATTCTGGCGAAGCCAGAATCTCCGTAGTTGTCTTTACATTTCGTCGATGGTCTTGCCGCGGCCGGCAGCAACTTCTGCCTTATCGCGCAGCTGGATCAGGGCGTCAAACGTCGCCTTCACCACGTTGTGCGGGTTTGCGGTGCCCAACGACTTTGTCAGCACGTTCTGAATGCCGCATGAGGTCATGACGGCGCGAACGGTCTTACCCGCGATGACTCCGGTACCTTCGGGAGCCGGCTTCAACATCACCTGGCCGGCGCCGAAGTGGCCCAGAACCTGGTGAGGAATCGTCGTCTCGGTGAGGTTGATCTTGAAGAGGTTCTTCTTCGCCGACTCGATGCCCTTGCGGATCGCCTGCGGAACTTCCTTCGCCTTGCCGGAGCCGTAGCCGACCACGCCCTCAGCCGGATCGCCGATGACGACCAGTGCGGCGAACGACATATTCTTACCGCCCTTGACCACCTTGGTCACGCGGTTGATCGAGACGACCTCGTCCTTGAGGTTGAGGCGGTTGGCGTCGATTTTCTTGCGCATTGCCATAATTTTTTCCCTGTCTTCTTGCTTGTCATTCCGCATCGAAGCGGAGGAATCTGCTTCTCGTACTTAGAAATCCAGGCCAGCTTCGCGAGCCGCATCAGCCAGAGCCTTCACGCGACCGTGATACAGATAGCCGCCACGGTCGAAGACCACCTTCTTGACGCCCTTTTCGATAGCACGCTCGGCGATCAACTTGCCGACCAGCTTGGCCGCAGCGATGTTACCGCCGTACGGGAGCTCTTCGCCCTTCTTGCCGGCAGAGGATGCGGAGACAATCGTGACGCCGTTAGCATCATCAATCAGCTGGGTGTAGATGTGGTTGAGCGAGCGATACACGTTGAGGCGGGGACGCTCAGCAGTGCCGGACATCTTCTCGCGGATGCGGGTGTGAACACGCTGGCGTATTACATTGCGTTGACGCGGATTAATCATGGTTTACTCTTTCTCTTTCCTAGTGGCGTCCGCATCGGATGAGGACGTTCGGTGAAACAGGGTATAGGGTGTAGGGAAAAGGGTGTAGTCCTTCTACCCCCTATACCCTACCCCCTGCACTATTTAGCGCCGGTCTTTCCGACCTTCTTCTTCAGCTTCTCGCCCGTGTAGCGAACGCCCTTGTTCTTGTACGGATCGGGCTTACGCAGCGAACGCATATCGGCGGCAACCTGGCCAACCTTTTGGCGGTCGATGCCCTTCACGGTAAGGTGAAGCTGCTTCGGGTCAATCTCGACGTCGATGCCGGTCGGAAGCGGAAACTCAATCGGGTGCGAGTAGCCGAGCGTGAACACGACCATCCCCTTACCCTTGAGCTCCGCGCGGTAACCGATTCCGACGATGTCGAGTTCCTTGACGTGGCCAGTGGTGACACCCGTGACAGCGTTGAAGACAAGTGCGCGGGCGAGACCGTGGAAGCCGGCCTGCGAATCATTCTCGCGCTCGACCAACAGGTCGTTGTCCTTCTTGACCAGCGAGATCCCCTTCGGGATCAGCGCAGTGACTTTGCCCTTGGGGCCTTCGACCAAAACAGTATTGCCGTCGATCGTGTACTTCACGCCAGCGGGCAGAGCAATCGGCTTCTTACCAATACGAGACATTTCAAATCCTTTTTAGGCTTGCGAGTCCTGACGGGCCTAACCCAGACATTCCACTGCAGCCGCTATCAACTCCCAACTACTCACTACCAACTATACTTACCAGACTTCGCAGAGAAGTTCTCCGCCAACGCCTTCGCGACGAGCCTGACGGCCGGTCATAACGCCCTTGGGTGTGGTGAGGATTGCAATACCGAAACCACCCTGAACGCGGCGGATCTCGTTCTTACCCTGGTAGACGCGGCAACCGGGGCGCGAGACTCGCTTGAGATCGCGGATCACCGACTCGTTGTTGGTGTTGTACTTGAGGTAAACGCGAATCACCTTCATGCCGTCTTCTTCGGTAGGCTTGTAGTTCGCGATATAGCCCTCTTCTTTGAGGATGCGGGCAATCTCTGCTTTGAGCTTGGAAGCGGGAACATCGAGCTTCTGGTGACGGGCACGCATCGCATTTCGGATGCGGGTCAGGAAGTCTCCTACTGGATCGGTCAGATTCATTTACTCTCCTTCATCCCCCGTTCGCCCACAGTATCTCTGCGGGAACCAGCGGGAATGTTTACAACAGGGCCCAGGGATCAGCGTTCAGGGATTATAAGTGCGTAGCTGAGCCCTGATCCCTGAGCCCTGCACCCTGTCTGACTACCAGCTCGACTTCACAACACCCGGAATCTCACCCTTGAGGGCGAGCGAGCGGAAACAGAGACGGCATACTCCGAACTTGCGGAGGAACGCGCGCGGACGACCGCAGAGCTGGCAGCGGTTGTGCTGGCGAGACTTGAACTTCGGCTTCTTTGCGTCTTTGACGCGCTTTGCAGTGGTTGACATAATCTACGGTTCCTATCTTTGTCCTGCGTGTGGCGAAACTTGAATGCGCGAGACGCGGGTTACGCGCCAACCCGGAACGGCATGCCGAACGCCTTGAGCAGCGAACGGGCGCCGTTATCATCCTGCGACGTCGTAACGATCGTGACGTTCATACCCTTGAGCTTGTCGACCTTTGCATAGTCGATCTCGGCAAAAATCAGCTGATCGCGCAGACCCAGCGTGTAATTGCCGCGGCCATCGAAGCTCTTCGAGGAGACGCCGCGGAAGTCGCGTACACGAGGCAGCGCGATCGAGATCAGGCGGTCCAGAAACTCGTACATCTTCTCGCCGCGCAGGGTAACCATCGCGCCGATTGGCATGCCTTCACGCACTTTGAACTGCGCGATGGACTTCTTCGCCTTGGTGGTGACCGGCTTCTGACCCGCGATGGCAGCCAGGTCGGCTACCAGCGGATCCATAATCTTGACGTTCTGGGTCGCTTCGCCCAGACCCATGTTGATCACGATCTTCTCAAGCCGCGGAACGGCCATCGGATTCGTGATGCCGAGTTCCTTCTTCAGGTTCTCTTTGATTTCGTTGTCGTACTTTGCGCGGAAACGTGCTGCCATTGGGATACTTCGCTTTCTCCACGGTTCCGGGGTACGGCGGCCTGCTCGGGAAGCAGCGTTCCGTGTCTACCGTTTCGTGGGGTGAACCGTTTGTTAGTATACCGGGTTTTTCACCGGAACGTCATTCAAATCCTGGCCGAGGCCGCGCCAGCTTACTTCTTCTTGCCCTTTTCAGGGATTGCTGCATCATTCGACTTGGCGAAGCGAATCTTCTTGTCGCCTTCCATCCGAACACCGGCACGAGTCTTGTTACCGTCGGAATCAAGAAGCATAACGTTCGACAGGTGGATAGTCGCTTCCTGCTCGGCGATGCCGCCCTTGATGTTCCGCTGAGGATTCGGCTTGATGTGCTTCTTCATCATCATCACGCCCTCGACGAGAACGCGATTCTTGTCGGCGAGCACGCGCAGAACGCGGCCCTTCTTACCGGCATCTTTGCCTGCAATGACGACGACCTGATCGTTCCGCTTAATCTTGATCTTGAACTTCGGCTTTTCCTGAACGCGAACTGGCATTGGTAATTCCCTTTCCTCGGCAATCTGTCGGAGCCGGAATCCGCGGTAGAACAGTTGTTAGTTAATAGTTGGTAGTTGGTAGTCATTGGCTTTACTACGAACTATCAACTACCAACTCGCACTTAGATAACTTCGGGAGCGAGCGAGACGATCTTAAGGAACTTCTTCTCGCGGAGTTCGCGGGCGACTGGCCCGAAGACGCGGGTGCCGACCGGTTCGTTACCGTCGTTGATCACAACAGCGGCGTTCTGGTCGAAGCGGATGTAGGTGCCGTCGCGGCGACGATATTCCTTCCGTGTGCGAACGATAACAGCCTTGACGACCTTACCCTTCTTGACGGTGCCATCGGGCGAAGCTTCCTTGACCGCAGCGGTGACGACATCACCAAGGCCAGCCTTCTTGCCGAGGCCGCCACCAAGCGGCAGGATGACCTGCAGCTTGCGGGCGCCGGAGTTATCGGCCACGTCGAGGATGGTGCGCATTTGAACTGACATTGTGGTTCTCCTGAATGCTCGAAACGAACTCTAGACTTGGATAAACTACTTGGCCGGAGCGGCAGCAACAGCCTTCACCGGGGCAGCCTCGGACAACGTCGAGCGGCGAACAATCTCTTCCAACGCCCAGCGCTTCAGCTTCGAGAGCGGACGTGCCTCGCGGATGCGGACCACATCGCCCACGCGTGCGGAGTTCTGTTCGTCGTGCGCGTAGAACTTCTTGTTCGACTTCATGACGCGCTTGTACTTGGGGTGCGCCTTGCGCATCTCGATCTCGACCACAATGGTCTTCTGCATCTTGGTTGAGACCACGATGCCGATCTTTTCGTTGCGGCGGCCGGTTACGGGGGCTACCGCTGCGGGCGTCGGCGTTGTCTCGGGGGTGTTCTGGGTATCTGCCATGATTATGCCTTCGCTTTCTGCGCTGTAGCGTGCTTCCGCTCGGTGCGCTTGCTCTTGGCAGGCGCAGCATTTTTGACGGCCGGATTTGCGGCCTTGTCGGCAGCAAGCGAACGCTCCCGCGCAATCGTGTTGGTGCGTGCGATATCCAGCTTCAGCACGCGAAGTTTCTTCACGCCTTCTTGGTTGCCCAGGCTCTTCTGAAAGCGCAGGCGAAACAGTTGTTCGGCCGCGCTGTTGCGGGTCGATACCAACTCTTCGTCAGTGAGTGTACGAATCTTGTCGAGTTCCATCGTTAATCCTTCTTGCCTGAACGGCATTGCAATGTGGCAACTTGTCATCCTTCCGCAAAGCGGGAGGATCTGCTTTTGTATCCCTACTTGGCTGCTGCTACGACCTTCACATCGTGACGCATTACGAAGGTGGTCTTCAGCGGTAGCTTGTGAGCGGCGAGGCGCATGGCTTCCTTCGCGAGTTCCGGCGTAACGCCTTCCATCTCGAACAGGATACGGCCTGGGCGAACGACGCAGACCCAGTGATCCGGAGCGCCTTTACCCTTACCCATACGGGTTTCGGCTGGCTTCTTCGTGATCGGCTTGTCCGGGAACAGGCGCAGCCAGACTTTACCGCCACGCTTAATGAAACGGGTCATCGCGATACGGCTCGCTTCAATCTGGCGATCCGTGATGTAGCCGCACTCCAGAACCTTCAGACCGAAGTCGCCGAATGAGAGATCGGAACCGCGCCAGGCTTTGCCCTTCATGCGTCCGCGCTGTTGCTTGCGGTATTTGACTTTCTTTGGCAGTAACATTTGCTATCCCCTAAACTAATCGTTGTCGTGCGAACCCTGAACGCTAATCCCTGAGCCCTGCACTTAAGCCGTGAATGCACCAGCGGTAGTTGTCGCCGAAGAGCCCTGATCGCGGCGCTTCTTCTGCTCGTAGATATCGCCGCGGTAGACCCAGGTCTTGACGCCGATGATCCCATAGGTGGTGTTCGCCTCGGAGAAACCGTAGTCGATGTCGGCGCGCAGCGTGTGCAGCGGCAGACGACCCTGGAGATACCATTCCGAACGAGCAATCTCGTTGCCGTTCAGACGGCCCGACACGCGGACCTTTATCCCCTTGCAACCGAAACGCAGAGCGGAGTCAACCGACTTACGCATCGCACGGCGGAAGCTGACACGCTTCTCCAACTGAAGGGCGATGGCCTCGCTCACAAGCTGAGCATCAAGCTCCGGCTTGTTCACTTCGAGGATGTCGATGAAGACCTCCCGTGAAGTGCGCTTCTGGATGTCGGCCTTCAGCTTGTCGATCTCGGCGCCCTTGCGGCCGATGATGATACCCGGACGCGCGGTGCGAATGATCAGACGCAGCTTGTTGCCTGGACGCTCGACTTCAACCGAGCTCACGCCTGCGGCCTTCAGCTTCTCGCGGAGCTCGGCCTTCAGCTTGACGTCCTCAACCAGCAACTTGTCGTAGCCACGCTCTACAAACCAACGCGACTTCCACGGCTTGTTGATGCCGAGGCGAAACCCATACGGATGGACCTTCTGTCCCATAGCTTCCCTTTACTCATCTGCCCTTACCGGTTGAGCCGGCTCGGCGTTGTTATTCAAAATCCCTGATTACTAACCTGAGCGGACGACTTACGCCTTCGCAGCCTTCTTGGTAGCGGTCTTCTTTGCGGCTACCTTCTTCGCGGCAGTCTTCTTGCCAGCGGGTTTGGTGGCAGCAACCGGAGCGCTGGTGGAGCCAGCAGCTTCAGCAACTTTGCCCTTTTCCGCAACCGTCACGATGATGTGGGTCATGCGACGCTGATAGCGGAATGCGCGACCCATTGGGGCAGGGCGGATCCGCTTCATGCGAGGACCTTCATTGGCAACTGCGGTGCGGACGTAGAGGTTGTCCACGTCAACATCAAGGCCCTGCTCATCCGAAAGATAAGAGGCGTTGGCGATGGCAGACTTCAACACCTTCTCAACCACTGGCGCCATGCGCTTGGTGGAAAAGTGAATCGTGTTGATCGCCTGCTCGACCCGTAAGCCCTTGATCATGTCCAGGACAAGCTTGGTCTTTTGCGGACTGGTGCGCTGAAACTTGGCTTCGGCGCGGAACTCTCGAACTGGTGCTGCTGCTGACTTCGCCATAGTATGTTCCTTCAAACTCATCTTTTACGGTCGTCATTCCGGCAAGGCCGGAATCTCCGTAGTTGTCTTGCTTAGCGCGGCTTGGCAGAGCTTTCGCCCGACTTCGCGGAGTGGCCCTTGAACGTGCGGGTAGCTGAGAACTCGCCCAGTTTGTGTCCGACCATGTTCTCCGTCACATAGACCGGAATGAACTTGCGGCCGTTGTGCACGGCAATGGTGTGGCCGACGAACTCAGGGAAGATGGTCGAACGACGTGACCAGGTACGCAGAACCTTCTTGTCGTTGACCTGGTTCATGGCGGTGATCTTATCCATCAGGTGGCCGTCGATGAATGGGCCCTTCTTTGTGCTACGCGACATATGCTCAACTCCGTTACTTCATGCTGAATACGACGAATCTGTTGGCTGGATCGAGCCGCGAGACTTGGTCTTGCTCTACATCCCTCATGCTTACTTCCGATCTGAGCCCTGATCCCTGGGCCCTGATCCCTGTCCTACTTACCCTTGTTGCGGCGCTGCACGATGAACGTATCCGTGCGCTTGTTGTTACGCGTCTTGTAGCCACGGGTCGGCTGGCCCCAAGGGGTAACCGGGTGACGTCCGCCTGAAGTCTTACCTTCACCACCACCGTGCGGGTGGTCGACCGGGTTCATCGAAACACCGCGGTTAGCAGGGCGAATACCCTTCCAACGGTTGCGTCCCGCCTTACCGATCGTGACATTCTCGTGGTCCGTGTTGCCGACCTGGCCGATGGTCGCCATGCAGTCAACCAGTACCTTGCGGGTCTCGCCCGAGGGCAGCTTCAGGAGGGCATACTCACCTTCCTTCGCAATCAGGCCAACCTGAGCGCCGGCTGAGCGTGCCATCTGCGCGCCCTTACCGGGACGCAGCTCGATATTGTGCACGATCGTACCGAGAGGAATGTTCTTGAGCGGAAGAGCGTTACCCACCAGGATGTCGGCATCCGGCCCCGACATGATCTGCTGACCGACCTTGAGTCCAACGGGCTGGATGATGTAGCGCTTCTCGCCGTCCGCGTAGCTGATGAGAGCGATGCGCGAGCTACGGTTCGGATCGTATTCAATGGTCGCAACGGTTCCGGGAATCCCGAACTTGTCGCGCTTGAAGTCGATCAAACGCAGCTTCTGCTTGTGACCGCCGCCCTGGTGGCGGATCGTCATCTTACCCGAACTGTTACGTCCACCGGTGCGCGGTTTTACCGTCAGCAGCGGCTTGTAGGGCTCGTTCGTCGTGATGTCGTCGTTCACCAGCTTCGTCTGGAAGCGCAGCGTCGGGGTAATCGGTCTAAATGATTTAATCGGCATTTTGTTTAGCTCCTAGCTGCTAGCTTCTAGCTGTTAGCTAGTTCTCTCTCGAAATCTAAATACGTGTGTGGCTAGCTAAGAGCTAAAGGCTAATAGCTAACGGCTGCAACTAGATGCTGTTCAAGTACTCCGGCATCTTTTCGCCTTCCTTCAGGCGAACATAAGCCTTCTTCCAGTCGGGGCGGTAGCCGGTGAACTTGCCACGGCGACGCTCCTTGCCTTCAACAATCGCGGTGCGAACGCTCGACACCTTGATCTTGAAGAGAGTTTCGACCGCCTGCTTCACTTCGGTCTTGGTGGCCTTCTCGGCAACCTCGAACACGAGCGTGTTCTGCGTTTCTTTGACAGTCATACCCTTCTCAGTGATGAGGGGGCGACGGATAACGGTATAAAGAGTAGGCATTTATGCAACCTCCTGGGCGGCGGTCGCAGCATGCTGACGCTTGCTAACGGCCTTCTTCAACGTCTCCTGAATGGCTTCAAAGGCATCCGTCGAGAAGATCGCGTGCTCATAACGGAGCAGGTCATAGGGGTGAACTTCGGACGAAAGAACCAGCTCAACGCCCTGCAGATTACGGCTCCCAAGATACAGCTTCTCGTCCAGCTTGCGGCTCGACTCAACCAGCAGAGTGGTCTTGCCGGCATCGAGGGTCTTAAGAGCCTTCGCGTACAGGCGGGTCTTGCCTTCAGCGACATCGAACGAGTCGACCAGGGTGAACTTGCCATCGGCAATCTTTGCCGCGATAGCCGAGCGGAGTGCGCCCATCAGCTTCTTCTTGGGAAACTGATAGTCGTAGCTGCGGGGCTGAGGTCCGTGAACCGTACCACCACCACGCCAGAGCGGGGTGCGGATGGAACCGACGCGTGCGCGACCGGTACCCTTCTGCTTCCACAGCTTTTTGCCGGCGCCTGAAACGTTCTTGCGAACCTTGGTTGCCGCAGTTCCCTGGCGCATGGCAGCACGATAGTGCTTGACAGCTTCCCAGAGGAGGGCATCGTTGATCCCGGCGGCGAACACCTCGTCGAGGAGTTCGAACTCCCCAACCTTGGTTCCGCCGAGATTGACTACATTGATGTTTGCCATTTCTCTTCTCTCTTCGCTCCCGATCGTTGCCGGGAGCCCTTCGCTTGGTTGCGGTCTGAATACTACAGACCATTGTTGACCTTGAGTTACTTCTTCTTGCTCGGGGCTGCCTTCTTGGAAGCCTTGAGAGCGTCCTTCGTAGCGGCACCGGCGAATCCACGACGTTCACGCGGCGGAGCCTTAGCCTTCGAGATCAATACGAACGCTTCACGGTGACCCGGGACAGCGCCTTCAACCAGCAGAAGGTTGTCTTCGAGATCGATGCCGTGAATGCGCAGGTTGCGAACCGTGATCTGCGCTGCTCCCATGTGACCAGGCATACGCTGACCAGGGAAGACACGCGATGGGAACGATGAAGCTCCGATCGAACCCTGCACCTGGAACATGTGACCGTGCGACTTGGGTCCGCCGCCGAAACCGTGGCGGCGAATAACGCCAGCAAAACCGCGGCCCTTTGAGGTTCCGATCACATCGACGTAACGTTCGTTCTCAAAAATGTCGACCAGAATACGATCGCCGGCCTTCACGCCTTCGCTGTCATCCGTGACCTTCTCAATCGCAACTTCTTTGATCATCTTGACCGGGGGGCAGTTCGCCTTCGCGAAGTGGCCGGTCATTGCCTTGTTGATCTTCGACGCCTTGATAAAGTCGACATAGCCGATCTGTGCGGCGTCATAGCCGTCCTTCGCCATCGTTTTCAACTGCGTGATCACACAGGGGCCTGCCTTCAGAACTGTGATCGGGTGAACATTACCGCGCTCATCAAAGATCTGGGTCATACCGATTTTCTTTCCGAGAATTCCAACTACTGACATCTGTATTTCCTCTCCGCATCATGCCCGTCGGGGCACTGCCGGTCTTGCAGTTATTTCTGTACAGTCTTGATTTCGACGTCGACGCCAGCAGGCAGATCGAGCTTCATGAGAGCGTCTACAGTCTGCTGCGTCGGTTCGAGGATGTCGATCAAACGCTTGTGCGTGCGGATCTCGAACGCTTCACGGGACTTCTTGTCCACGTGGGGCGAGCGCAGAACGCAGTATTTGTTCTTCATCGTCGGAAGCGGAATGGGTCCGGCAACCTGGGCTCCGGTGCGCTTTGCCGTCTCGACGATCTCGCCGGTCGACGTGTCCAGCACGCGGTAGTCATATGCCTTCAGGCGAATTCTGATTCTTTGTCCAGCCATGGTGCGTCTCTTTTCTTAAAACTCAAAGATCGTTTGGAGTAGCCCGCCGGCGATCAACTTCTGGACCAGCCGGCGGCCCTCGTTATTCTTAGTTGCCGAACTACTTGATGATCTCCGAGATCGTCCCAGCTCCGACCGTGCGACCGCCTTCGCGAATCGCAAAGCGCAGACCCCTTTCCATCGCGACGGGAGTATGCAGCGTGATCTCCAGCTGGATGTTATCGCCGGGCATACACATCTCGGTGCCAGCCGGCAGCTTCGCCGAACCGGTAACGTCGGTGGTGCGGAAGTAGAACTGCGGACGGTAGCCGTTGA
>JANXWZ010000171.1 GCA_025350865.1 Rhodanobacteraceae bacterium | reverse complement strand
CCGGATCGACGTGAGGGCGGCAGAAACCACAGACGTCAGGGTTTCGCTCACGATCTCCGGGCCGGTAGTTGAAGCGACCCGCCCCACGGAAGCAGAGTCGAACCCGGACGAGAACGGCGATGGCCTCGAGAGTGCGCGGGGATTGGAGCCGATGCAGAACGGCGAATCGGTTGACGGGATCAATGGGGGGCAAAGTTTTGGCGGTGTGCCAGCAGGAACGGGCAGCGATCCGGCACCCGACCCCGACGGCGACGCAGACTCCAACGAGCGGACCACCGGACCGGCGAACGGGATGTCGCGCGGACGGCATGGCGGGTTGGCCTACTCCTATGCGCAGGCGTCTGTCCGCGAATTTCACGTTGCAGGCAAAACCTACTCGGCGGCAACGGGACGCAGCGGGGATGTCCTGGGGCGCGTGACGCGGTCGGGCGGGCCGGAATTGCATGGGTCGGGCTTCCTGACGATCCGGTCGCAGGCGTTCGCGGCGTACGATCCGCTGGCAATTACGTCCAGTTACGCGAACGGCGCCGTAAGCAGTACTGCGGTGAAGCCACACGATCTCCGGGTGGCGATTGGCGTGGCGATTGGCGGGCCGGTTCCCCGGCTTCGAGGAGTGAACTATTTCTACAGCCTCGATGTGCAGCGACGCGGATTTCCGGCAGTGTCGTCGCCCGCGGACCCACATTTCTACAAGCTGACCGCTATGCAGGTCGCGTTGCTTGGGAATCGCGGCGTGACCCCGAGCCAGACGGCGGCGGGTTTGTCCTATCTGTCGTCGTTGACCGGGGTGGTCGCCCGGCGGGCGGATCAGACCATCCATTTCGGGCGTGTCGATTGGCAAGTGCATCCCCGGACGTCAATTGCCGTGGAGTACAACCGCGTGCGGTGGGATGCCCCGGCGGGTTTGATCAACTCGCCCGTGGTAGCGCGCGGGCGGGCGAGCATCGGGAACTCGTCGGGTAGCCTTGACATGGCGCTGGGGCGCGTAACAACCACCATGAGTGCGCGGACGATCAATCGGGCTCGCGCGGCGTACCTCGGCGATCTGCAATTTGAGACGCCGCAGACGCCGCTCGGGCAGGAGCCAGCAATCGGTCCCAGCGGCCTGGCTCCGGAGGTGAATATCGGGCCGAATGGACTCCTGTTCGGAACACCGCAATCGCTCTCGCAAGCGGCGTATCCCGATGAGCGACGTGCGGCGTTCGCCGATACCCTGACCCTGCTGCGCGGGCGGCATTTGCTGGAGGTTGGGGGCGAAGTCTCATTCCTTCACGACCGGGTTGCGACCCTTGCCAATGCTGCGGGGACCTTTGTCTACGACAGCGGGGCTACAGGCGGCAAGGCCGGCGGGCTGGTCGACTTCTTGACGGACTATACCTACAGCGTTCACGCGGCGGCTGGTGGAGGGTGTCCGTCCATCTTCGCCGTGACGCACCTGTTTTGCTTTCGCAGCTTTTCGCAGAGTTTCGGGGGCAGCGAGACAGCCTTCTCCACGGTCGAGTGGGCCGGGTTTGCCGAGGATACGTGGCGGCTGCGGACGGGGTTCACGATCCACGTGGGTGCCAGATATGAGTACCAGTTGTTGCCTCTGCCGGTCGCGCCCAATGTCTCGCTCGATGCCGTCTTCGGCAGCCGGGGCGCGACCAGCGTCTTCCCGGAGGATCGCAACAACCTAGCTCCACGGCTCGCAGTGTCGTGGGAGCCGTTTGGGATGGGACATGGGCTGATTCGTGTGGGGTACGGCGTCTTCTTCGGGCAGGTCTCCGGAGCGACGATCCGTGCGGCGCTGACCGATACTGGATTGACCAGCTCAACTACCCGTGTACGGATTCGGCCCTCGACGTCGGTGGTTTGCCCTCAGGCCCTGACCTCAGGTTTTGGGTATCCGTGCGCATTTACGGCGCAACCGCCCGGCGTTGTGGCGGCAACAACGTCGGCAACGGTGTTCGATCGGCGGTTTCGACTGCCCTTGGTCCAGCAGGGAAGCATTTCGCTCGAAGCTAACGTCGGATGGGGAACAAAAGCCACGGCAACATATCTGGTCAATGCTGACCGGCAGCTTCCGGGGTCGGTCGACCTCAATATTCTGCCGTCAACACAAACCGGTGCATTCCAACTTCAGGATGGCGAGACGTTCCGGGTACCGGTCTACACGTCGCGGGTGACGCCGAGCTTTGGACCGGTCACCGACGTAGTCTCGAACGTGAATGCCAGTTACAACGGATTGACGCTGACCCTTGAGAAGCAGAGTCTGCGCAATCTCGATCTCCGAGGCTCCTACACATGGTCGAAAGCGATCGATTTTGGCCAGGCACAGTCGGCAATTCCGCGAACGAACGGGCAGTTCGATCCGTTTACCAAGGGGTATGACAAGGCGCGCTCTTCGCTGGATTATCCTCACGCGCTGCGGATCACGGCGACGTGGGAGCCCGATCCGAAACTCGGTCCGCAGTGGTTTCGGCGGGCGGCGGGAGGATGGAGCGTGATCCCGATCGTCGTCGCAAGGAGCGGACGGCCGTACAGCTTTGATGTTTCCGGCGGGACGTTTTTGCCGGGGGGTCACACCAGCCTGAACGGTTCCGGCGGGGCGCTCTATCTCCCCACGGTGGGCCGCAATACCCTGCGGCTTCCGCCTGTGGTGAATGTGGATTTGCGGGCGGGGCGCACCTTTCGGGCGGGCCCGCGGGTTCGGGTATTGGCGACAGCGGAGGCGTTCAACCTGCTGAATCATCCGGTCGTTTCGTCGGTGAACCAGCGGGCGTACTTGGTCGGAACGCCAGTAACCGGCGGAACTCCCCTCACCTTTCAAGATGCCCCGGCGATTGCCGCAGAGGGCCTGACCACGCAGCCCTTCGGTACCCGCACGGCAACCGGGACAAATCTCGCGCGAGAACGGCAAGTGCAGTTCGGCTTACGGGTGGAGTTCTAGCCTTACCAGGAATTCCACTCCAGCATCGGATCCTGAAGGATTTGGCCGATGTAGTTTTTCGGCGGAAAGACCTTGCGGGCAAATCGCTCCAGCATCGCAGCGTACATGGAGTCACGCACGACCGTCAGTTCCCCCACCTGTTGCCGCAGAAACGATCCGGCAATGAACTGTGGCGTACCGCCTTCAATGTAAAGGCGTGTCGAGCCCTGAGCGATCTCGTACTCCATCAGGTAGGAACGCATTACCGTGGCGAGCGAATAAGCGGGTAGGTCATCGCGGTTCATCTGCCAATCGAGTTCTACGAATCCGTTATGCCGCCGCGTTCCGACCAGCGACAGCCAGTTGCCGGAGTCGTCGCGAACACCGCGCATTACCTGGTTCGGCTCCGACTGCATCGCCTCAAACCGAAAGGTCGCAAGCTCGTCCGAGGCTGCGTACGTGCACTTGCGACTGAATGCGAGAAACTCGGCGAGAGTGAGTTGCGGTTGGGCCACGAAGTGGGAGCCCAGGTGGCTCTCACAGCGACGCCGGTAATACCTCAGGTTGAAGCGAGTCTTGCTGCCGATCCGGGAAAGAGTCGTCTCCAGCGAAAAGAGCAGCGGAAGATACGCTGGAATCTCACGCTCTCGCACCGCCCAGTCGCCCCGAACACCGCCTGGTCTGTGGGCCTTCAGTTCAGTCGCAATCGTGTGCCGCACATTGATCGCCGGGGTGTCGTGAAAAAGGGGGTGGCCATTTGTAGGATCGCGGTGCCGATCGCAAGCGACGTGCCTCTCGCTGAAGGCGGCGTGTACGATATGTGCGCCCTGCTCGATTAGAAAACGAGCGGCGGCAGCGGCAATTCTTGCACGAAAACCAGACGGCGCTATGACATCTCGGCGGCCAGTACTGTCCGACGTCGCGAATACGCGGCTACCTCCCAGCGGAGTCCGGTATTCAAACAACAGCACCGCACCGGAAAGCCGAGTAGAGTCGCCGAACAAGATCAGGTGAGGAATTTTCTTGGTGCCATGAGGGGTGGAAAGAAAGTACGCCAGCGAATCGACCTCGCCCGTCTGACCGGTCGTGTTTGCCAGAGCCGCAAGCCTCGCCTGTACTTGCACAATCGCATCGCGCCCGGTAAATACGCGGACGGGGGGCGGCACTAGCGACGCCGTAGCCGACACCTCTGCGCGGCCCGTGAATAAGGGCGTGAATCTGGTCTGCTGGAGCAAGAGATCATCCTCGGAGGAGCTGTGCAGGGTGGAAAATACCGCCGCCCTTCTACGTGGAAGAACGATTCGGTTGACTGTTCGGGGTCGGAAGCAAGCACATCAGTTAGCTCCGTAAGATTCCGGACCTGTCTGTCGGGTTGCAGACGCGAGGAATGAAAACTTACTTAATTGGCTGGAGTGAGCTTTCGGCGCTGAGTTTCCAGGTACGTGTACCGGATCCGGTGGATAACCGTGATCGTAGAGAGTAGGGCAAGAACCCAAAGGGCCGGGGCCATGGCTCCCCAGCGGTTTGCGAGCGCGCCTAGAATGACGCAGACGATGCGCTCCGGCCGCTCCATAAAGCCGACCTTGCACTGGCCGATCAGGGCTTCGGCGCGAGCTCGGGTGTAGCTGACCATGACGGACGCGGTCATGACGAAGGCGACCAGGCCAACATAGAAGAGGCGGTTTCCGCGCGCATAAAAAACGAGCAAACCGAAGAAAATAGCCACGTCGGAGTAGCGATCCATGACGGAGTCGAAGAAAGCCCCGAACACGGACACCTGGCCGGTCTGGCGGGCAACGCGTCCGTCGACCATGTCAAAGATGCCGGCGCCGATGATCGTAAGGCCCGCGTAGACGAAGTAGCGCACGGCATGGTCGCCGCGAGCGAAGCCGAAGAAGAGCGCGGCGACGATGTTGATCAGCAGCCCGATAAAAGTGAGGGCGTTGGGCGAGATCTTGCTGATAGCAAGGCCGTTGACGATCTTCTGCAGCAACCATCCGCTGCCTTTGCCGAATGCACGTGTCCAGGTCATTGTTCTCATTGCAGTTTACGCTGCCGGGCGGTCATGCAGACAGCCTCGTTTGGTCTGGAAAGATAAGTCTCGTCGCGCGTAGGCGGTGCCTGTTAGAGTTCTGCCAATCACTGGGGCACTGAAAGGCGGATTTATGGGCTTGAGCCGAAGGGCGTTTGTTGGGGCGATGGTGGCTGCGGGAAGCATGCACCTGCTGAAAGCACAATCGCAGACGAGTTCAACCTATGAGTGGGGATCACCGGTGATTGACTGTCACTTTCACCCTCGGCCAACGCTTCAGGCCAACCTCGCCCACCTGAACGGAGCCGGATGCCAGTCTGCCTACCTTTTGACTCGCCTGCCAGCGGCAGAGGCCGCAAGGCGCTTTATGGCTGAGGAACCGACGAGGATCGCGGGCTATTCGGTCAGCACCGACGTCAGCGCCGCCGACGCAGTGAAGCTGCTTACGCAGGCAGTCAAGGCTGGCGCTTACGGTTTCGGTGAGGTGAAATACCATGTCGAGGCAGATGGACCGGAGATGCGCCGCCTGTACGACGCAGCGGCAGAGCTAGCCGTTCCGCTCACCCTGCACTTCCAGGAAGTGCCTCATTTTGCCACGGAAGGTGTGTTCAACACCGGGTTCAAGCGCTTCGACAAGATTCTCGCCGCCTATCCCAAGACGACTTTTGTCGGCCATTGCGACGCCTTTTGGGCAAACGTGAGCGCTGACTACAAGGACGACGAAGCGTATCCACGCAAACCGATCGTTCGGGGCGGCATCTCGGATCGCTGGCTGTCGGATTACCCCAACCTCTTTGCTGATCTATCCGCAAACTCGGGCAATAACGCTCTCACTCGAGACCCTAGTTTCACCGCCGATTTTCTCAAGCGACACCGCACCAAACTGATCTTCGGGAGTGACTGCACGTGCAACGACGGGCATGGCGGCGGAGTCTCCGCAGCCGGGAATCCTGCCGGAGCGAGGTTGGAAGGCAAGTGCGTCGCGCGTGAGACGCTCTCAGTGCTCAAGGCCAATACCGACGCCAAGCTCTTTCGCACGCTTGTATGGGAGAATGGCCATCGCATCTACAAGTTGAAAACCTAAACCAACTTTAGGATTGCCGTACGACGGGGTCTGTATGCTGCGAGAGCGAAAGCACGTTGCCGTCTGGATCGTTGAACCACGCGATAAAACCCGCCCCACCCGGAGAAGCCCAGATTCCGTTCTCGTCCTGTTCAAGGAATGCGTAGCGGATCGGCTGGATTCCGGCGGCAATCAGGTCTTTTACGGCGGCATGGAGATCCTGCACCTGCCAGCCAAGGACCGTGAATGGCTGCGGCTTTGCCCCGGGAGACAGGGCGCAGCGGACCATGCTGCCGTTCGATTCGAGTACCAGGGCGTAAGGGTTGTCGCGGTCGACGACCGTGAGGCCAAGTTTTCCGGCGTAGAAGGCTTCGGCGACCTGCATGTCGCTAACCGGAACAAACCCGATGACCGAAGCGTTGGCGAGCACTCGGCTATCCCTTGGCCTTGTCGGCTTCGATCACTTCGAGGGCGATCTCGTGGATGGTCGCGAGCTTGAGGACTTCGAGTTCGCGCTTGCCGTTGGGCGTGATGACCGTGGCGATGTCCCCTACCTGCTTCTTGAGCAGAGCCCGGCCGATGGGCGAGGTAGTGGAGATCAGGCCCTTGGCGACATCAGATTCTTCGCTGGTCACCAGGGAATAGATGATCTCCTCTTCCTTCGTCTGGTCGAAAACGGTGATGCGGGAGCCGAAGCCGGCGCGGTCGGTGGGGATATCGGCGAGGTTGACCATGGCGAGCTCGCCCATGCGCTTTTTCAGCTGACCAAGGCGGGCGTTGACGAAGACCTGGCGCTGCTTCGCCATGTGGTATTCGGCGTTTTCCGAGAGGTCGCCAAGCGCCACGGCCTTCTTGATCTCCGCCGGGAGTTCGGTAGTCAGTTCGTATTCGAGCGCCTTGATCTCTTCGGCGAGTTTCGCTTTGACGTGTTCCATGGGCCTGCTTTGACTCTCTATTCGAGGGATATCTGGACTGCTGCTCGCTCTTTGAGACGCGCGATGCCTGCGGCTGGCTCGTACACAACGGGAAACACCCGGTTGCAGCGGTGGGGTCAAAGCAAAATTATACTGTGTCGCGTGACCATCGCCCCCAGCGGGCTATGCCGCTGCTGAATTTTGGTTATTGGCTGAGTCTCCAACAGGCTGCTGAAGGGGTACCGAGCCGGACACCTCCCCATATCAGACTGGCTTGTGGGTTGGTATGATTGAAGCTATGACGCAAATTGCGTTCTAGCTCGATCTCCAGGGAGAACCAACGTGAACGAGACCAAGTCAAAAGCAACCCCAAAAAAGTCTACTACCAAACCCGCAACAACGAAGAAGATTCCAGCAGCGAAGAAGGCGGCATCGACGCCCGCATCGGTACCCGGTCCGGTACTGGTTCCGACTCCGTCGCACGAGCAGATCGCACGGCGTGCCTATGAAATCTGGGCGGGGCGCGGCTACACGCACGGCGATCAGGCGCACGATTGGTGGCAGGCTGAGACGGAATTGAAGCGGGCGTAAATCCCTTTGGGATGACGTTTGTGGCTAGTTCCGAACGCGAGATCGAGCCCAACTGGACAGTTTGTGGTCGCGGCGGTAGCTGCGCTCTCCGATGATGCCCTGGTTATAGCCAATCCGGTAGGCATCGGACGCGTCATCCGTCCCGCATTCCGACTCGTGAATGGAATGTGGACTTTGCTTGTGGTCGGCTACACCGTCCTGATTGCCGAGATTGAAGCAATGATTTACTCTGAGGTCGGGGGACGGCTCCGATTGCTCATGGGAGTTGTCACGGCCCGCCGTGGCTAGGTTTTGGCCGCGTTTTGACTAGGCGTGCATCGGCGCAGTGGCCATCGTCAACGCCAGAACATTGAGTATGACCGGTATCGAATATCTCCGTCGCATCACCTAAGTTGAGAGGCGTGGGCATGGATAAAAGATGCCTTTTCGAGGATCCTTGCCGCGCACTATCCGCAAAACAAACGATTCGCATCTCACTAACATAAACCACGACATGTCGAGCATGGGGTGGGGAGAATTGGTGGGTCGCGGCGTTAGTCAAGGGGTGGGAGTTCGGACCCGGCAGCGTCTGATGGCTGGAGCTCCTGCCCTGATCCTGTGCATTGCGTTCGGATGGATCTGGCCGAGCCGGCAGGCCTCCGCGCAGACGCTCCACTATGCCGGCCGACCTGATGCAAAGGCTGGCGAAAAGGTCTACAAGGGTGGCTGCATCGCTTGCCACGGAGAAGATGGCAAGGGCGCACCCATCGCGAACACCATGTTCAAGCGGCCGGACACCTGGCCCGACTTCACCGATTGCGCCGGCACCACTCCCGAACCGAACGGCAATTGGAAGGCAGCGATCGTGCACGGTGGCCCGTCGCGCGGCTTGTCGCAGATCATGCCCGCGTTCGGCGATCTGCTCTCGGACAAGCAGATCAATGATGTCATCGCGTACATGCGGGGATTATGCAGGAACGATCACCACTATCCGATGGGCGAATTGAATCTGCCCCGCGCGTTGGTGACGGAGAAGGCCTTTCCCGAGAACGAGATCGTGGTCTCGACCGCCGCCAGCGCCAAGGGCACGCCCGCCTGGACCACTGACATTATCGACGAGCGAACGATCTTTGACGCTCGCACGCAGCTGGAGACGGATGTACCGGTGAATTATGCGACGACAGAGAATGGCTGGACGGAGGGCGTGGGGGACATCACGCTCGGCGTCAAGCGGGAGATCTTTTCGAGTCTCCGCACTGGCTCGATCCTCAGCGTGCAGGGCGGAATTCTATTGCCAACCGGCGACAGCAATCGCGGCTTTGGCGCAGGTACAACCCAGTTTGAACCCTTCGCCTCGTTCGACCAACTGTTCCGCACAAACACATTCCTGCAGACGCAGGTCGGCGCCGATCTGCCGGTCGATACCAGCGTAACCCCGCGCAGTATGTTCTGGAGGGCGGCGGTCGGGCAGGCATGGGCTCCAGACCACATGCTGGGCCGTCTCTTCTCCCCCATGGTTGAATTTCTGGCGACCCGCGACTTTGCCCCCGGCGCACAGACCGACTGGGACGTGCTGCCCGAGATGCAGGTTACGGTCAGCCGCAGGCAACACGTGCGCATGGGCTTCGGGTATCGCAAGCCGGTCACCGATGTCAGCGGACGCAACTCGCAGGTCCTGTTCTACTTCCTCTGGGACCGTGCCGACGGCAAGCTATGGGACGGTTGGCGATGAAGCTCTCGAGGTTGCACATCCTTGTTCTGGGGCTGGTCGTAGTGGGTGGTTCTCCGGCCCTCAGCGCACAGACCAAGACGGAAAATGCCAAGGGCGATCGCCTCGCCCCGGGTACGGTCTTCCGCACCTCGGAACGCTGTGTGGCATGTCACAACGGGATGAAGACCAGCACTGGCGAAGATGTCTCCATCGGCCTGCAGTGGCAGGCCAGCATCATGGCGAACTCGTCGCGCGACCCCTACTGGCAGGGCAGCATACGGCGCGAGACGATTGATCACCCGGAATCCAGTCAGGCGATCCAGGACGACTGCTCGTTCTGCCACATGGCCACGGTCCGGCTGGCGGATCGGGACGCGGGCAGACATACGAATGTGTTCTCACGCCTCCCGCTGGCTAAGTTTCCTGAGGGCGATAAGGCCGCAGCCGATGGTGTCACCTGTTCCGTATGCCACCAGATCGAGAAGCAGGGCCTGGGCACCATGGCGACCTTCAACGGCAATGTCGCCATCGCTCCGGCGGACAAGAACGGCGAGCGGCCAGAGTACGGCCCATTCGACGTTGACCACGGGCACCAGACCGTCATGCACTCGTCTACCGCGACCTATCGTCCGATGGTGGGAGACCAGATGCGCGACTCGGCGCTGTGCGCCAGCTGCCACACGCTCTATACCGATGCCCTCGGACCGGGTGGCGCCAAGGTCGGCAGGCTGCCGGAGCAGATGCCCTACCAGGAGTGGCAGCACAGCGACTATGCCACAAAGCAGTCCTGCCAGGAATGTCATATGCCAGTGGTGAAGGAGGCGGTAGCCATCACCGCCCTCTACGGCGAGCCGCGCGAGGGCATGCACCGGCACGTGTTTGTCGGCAGCAACTTCGTGATGGAAGGAATGTTGCAGGATCACCGCGACGACCTCGCCACAGTGGCACCGCCAGAGGAGATGGAAGCCGCGATGAAGCGGACGGCGGAGTTTCTGAAGACGCAGGCCGCGAAGGTCACTGTCAGCCCTGTCGAGCAGACCGCCGACGGCGTTGCGGTCGACGTGCACGTCGAGAACCTCGGCGGGCACAAGCTGCCGACGGCGTATCCGTCGCGCCGCGCCTGGCTGCATGTTGTCGTCAAGGATGGCAGCGGTCGCGTCGTCTTCGAGTCCGGCGCGCTGCATCCCGACGGGTCCATCGCCGGCAACGATAACGATGAAGACCCGACGAGGTTCGAGCCTCACTACCGGCAGATCACCAAGCCCGACCAGGTCGAGATCTACGAGCCGATCCTGGTGGACGCCGAGGGTAAGGTAACGACCGGGCTGCTCAAGGCAGTCACCTATGCCAAGGACAATCGTCTCCTCCCGCACGGCTTCGATAAGGCTACCGCGAGCCTGGATGTCGCTGTCCACGGGGCAGCGT
The DNA here is from genome assembly GCA_025350865.1 of Rhodanobacteraceae bacterium. Taxonomy (GTDB): domain Bacteria; phylum Acidobacteriota; class Terriglobia; order Terriglobales; family Acidobacteriaceae; genus Edaphobacter. The sequence goes on along the minus strand of JANXWZ010000171.1, from coordinate 9,182 downwards.
CGGACGACCCCGGCTTTACCGATAAGGGCAGCACCGTGCGTTACGCCGTGCCAACAAACGGGGCGACTGGGCCGTTCAAGGTGGAGGCCGAGCTTTGGTTCCAGCCCATCGGCTATCGCTGGGCTCGCAACCTCGCGCCTTACGATGCCAGCGAGCCGCAACGGATGGTGAAGTACTACGACCAAGCTGCCGGCAAGTCGGCGATGATGATCGCGAAGGGCGAGGCAAGCCGTTAGAATCCGGCTACCGATGAAGTATCCTGACCCAGGAGGCGAGCCATGGAACTGATGCCGTTGCATTATGTGTTTTACTTCGGAGCAACTCCGGACAAGGTCTGGGAAGGTCTCGTGTCGGTTGAGTCGAACCGCATCATCTACGGCGGCGCGACGTTGGAGACTGACCTCCGGCCGGGCGGGTTCATGCGCTACGTTGGCCCTGGTCCCGACGGCACGCCGGTGACCTATGTCCAGTTTGGAATTCTCGAAATAGAGGAGCCCAAAATCCTCAAGTACACCTTCGCAATGGGCCAGTCGCCGTTGAAGTCGCGCGTCACGGTGGAGTTGATCCCCGAGACCGAGGCGACCAAGGTGGTGGTAACACACGACGACTGGAAGGACGGCGACGAGAAGACCCGGACAGCCTGCGCCGACGGGTGGCCCCGCATCTTGTCGCGGCTGAAGACCCTGGTGGAGACGGGCACGACCTTCAAGCCGCATTGATCGCGACCCGCCCCTCAGCCTATGACCGCTCGCCTCCTGAGGTGGGAAAAGATCTCTGCATGGATTGCCGATGAAGAAGCTTTTGTTTGTCCTGTTGCTGTTGGTGCTCGTCGCTGGTGCGGGCTGGTATGCGCTGATGACCCCGTACGGTTCGGCAACCGAGACCTTCGTGGATATTCCCTCAGGAACCGGCACCACTGGCATCGCGGCTCGGCTGGAAAAGGCTGGAGTGGTGCGCAGCCGGTACGCGTTTGAAGTTTGGCGGAGGTATCAGGGCGGGACGTTGAAGGCTGGGGAGTACCGCTTTCAAGGCGCTGCGACGGTGGCCGAGGTCTATGGCCGGATCCTTAAGGGCGACGTATATACGGTCGCGCTGGCCGTGCCGGAGGGTTACAACATCTTCGATATCGCGGCTGCGGCCGAAAAAGCGGGTCTGGGCAAAGCCTCGGACTTTCTGGCAGCCGAGCGGCAGAATACGAAACTGATTTCAGACCTGAGTCCGCATCCAGCATCGGTCGAGGGGTTTCTGTATCCGGACACCTACCGGTTCAACCGGCATGCGACCGCAGACCAGATGATTGCGGCGATGGTCAGGCGATTCCGGCAGGAAGCCGTGAAGCTGGGGCTGCTAGCGCCGGCGGGTGCCATCGGCGACAACAGTGTGTATGACGTGGGCAGAGTTGTCACCATGGCGTCGCTGATCGAAAAGGAAGTACGGGTGGATGCCGAGCGGCCGGTGGTTGCGGGGGTGTTTGAGAACCGACTGGCTGCGGGAATGACGCTGGCGACCGACCCGACGGTGATTTATGCGGCGCTGTTGGAGAATCGTTGGCGCGGAACCATTTATCAGTCCGACCTGCAGTCGGATTCGCCGTATAACACGTACAAACATAGGGGTTTGCCGCCGGGGCCAATCGCCAGTCCAGGCTCCGCGGCGTTGAAGGCGGCGATGAAGCCGGCGCGGACGGACTACCTCTACTTTGTGGCGGATGCCCATGGCCACAGCCGCTTTTCAGTGGACTTGAAGGAGCATTCGGCGCAGGTGCAGGCGTATCGACAGGCGGAGAAGGATCGGAAGTAGGGGGTGAGCCCCCGTCTCCAACGGTACTCAAGAAAATAAAAGTCGCCGAAGCGTTCGGTCGCTACGTCTCATCCAACAAGGTACGATTGACAGGGCGCAGTGAACCGGTTTCCGGTGGGCCTTCAGTTCGCTGTGCGAGTTCCCCAAACGATGAAGGCTTTGATCCAGAAAAATTCGAGGGGTGTTCCCCTTCCTGCTCTGTTGCGACGCGCCGGTTCGGTCGTGCTCGTCGCGATTGCCGCACTGTCGATGACCGGCTGCGAACGGTTGGCGCTTCATAAGCGGTCCGTAGCGAAGACGGTGCTTGCGCCCCATGTGATGAACGCGACCCTCGACGAGCTGAATACCCAGTTGGGCGCGCAATACGCTGCGGTCCATACGCTGAACGCCAAGGTGAATATCAAGGTTGCGACGGGCGGCAAGGCCGAGGGCGAAGTGACGGAGGTGATCCCCTCCTTCTCGGGCTATATCCTGCTGCGCAAGACCAACGATCTGCGAGCGATTCTGCAGTTGCCGCTGGTCGGTTCGCTAGCATTGGATATGGTTTCGGACGGCAAGAATTTCAAGCTGGTGGTTCCGGCCAAGAAGATCGCTCGCGAGGGCAGCGAAGAGTTGACGGCTGTGTCAGCGAAGGGGTTCGAGAACCTCCGACCGAACGTAATTCGGGATGCCCTGCAGGTTGCGCCAGTGGGTGCCGACGAGTTCGTATCCGAGACGCAGGACACGCGCATTATGCCGCCTGCGCCGGGCAAAAAATTTTCCACCGAGGAGCCTGATTACGACTTGACGGTGACCAGGCTGAAGACCGGCAACGAGCTCCAGACGATCCGTGTGACGCACATCAGCCGCGTGACACTGAAGCCGTATGAGCAGGATTTTTACGACCCCACCGGGCATCTTGTCGAGATCGTAAAGTACGACAACTATCAGAAGTTCGGGGAAGTCGATTTCCCAATGAGTATCTCGATCGAAATGCCAATTTATGAGTATTCGCTGCAAATCGACATTACACGGCTTACGCTGAACCAGCCGATGGATGACGAGCAGTTCAGCTCATTTTCCTGGATGGGGCTTCCTGTGCAGAAGATGTAAAAGCAGTTGCTAGTTTCTATTTGTCAGTTTCTAGTTCTTGTCTAGAAACTAGCAACTGTCTTCAACCCTGCACGCTTGGCATGCGCTGCTATCGCTGCGTTGATTTCGAGCGCCAGTGCAAGGGCTTTGCGGCCCGCGCGTGCGTCGACCACTGGATTTGTCTGTGTCTGGACCGCGTTGATAAATGACGTGAGTTCGAGCCGGAGCGGTTCGCCGGGAGCTACCGGTACTTTGGACATGCTGAGACCGGCGGTCGGATGTTCGCCGGGTGCCTGGGGCTTGGAATGCTTCTCAATCAGGGCAGTTAGGTCTGCGATGGAGAGCCCGGCGGCGGCGGTGACGTCGATCAGCAGCAGGTCTTGCCGCGCGAAGTCCAGCGACAGATATTGGTGCGGCTGAAAGAAACGCAGCTTGCGGATGCGCTCGGTGGAGACTCGCGACGCGGTAAGGTTGGCGACGCAGCCGTTCTCGAATTCCAGCCGGACATTGGCGATGTCAACCGTAGGCGACAGCACGGCGAGACCCACGGCGCGGACCTCGTAGACCGGCGAATCGACCAGCGATAGCACGATGTCCAGGTCGTGAATCATCAGGTCCAGCACAACGTCCACATCGAGCGAGCGCGGGGTGAAGACGCTCATGCGGTGCGACTCGAAGAACATCGGCCGGTTGAGCAGCGAGTGGGCGGCGGTGACGGCGGGGTTGAAGCGCTCCAGGTGGCCGGTCTGGATCAGGCATCCGTGCCGTGCTGCCAGGGCGATCAGCTCGTCGGCGTCTTCGAGCGAGGCGGCGAGGGGTTTTTCGATGAGGAGGTCCATCCCGGCTTCCAGCAAAGGGCGGGCGGCGGCGAGGTGATGGATGGTGGGGACGCAGGTGCTTGCGGCGTCGAGGTTGAGGTCGGCGGCCACCAGCGCCTCGACTGACGTGAAGTGGGGAATGCCGTACTTCTCGCCGACTGCGGCCGCAACGACCGCGTCATGGTCGACGACGGCGGCCAGCGTAGCACTTTCCAGTTCGCTATAGACGCGGAGGTGATTGCGCCCGAAGGCTCCGGCGCCGACGACTGCGACTCGCGTTGGCGTGGGATCGGGCACTACTTCAGCGGCGCTTCCACGGCTTCGCGGCAGCGGGCGTAAAGGTCGAGCAGGCTGGTCACCTGGTCCTCGGACTTGGTGGCGGAGGGGGCGACGAAGCCGGTCGAGCCCGTCGACTTGGAGCCGACATTGGCGTGCGAGGCGACGAACTTGAGCAGGTCGAGGGCGATATCTTCGGTGCGGCGTGCGGCGTTGATTGCGGAGGCTTCCATTTGTTGATGGTATCGGGGCAGAGGTCAGGGAAGCAAATGCGGACTGGTATTCTGCGAGAATGACGCGATTGCGGCATTTCCGATGGCTGGTTTGCGGTGTGCTGATAATGAGTGCCGCCAGCGCGCAGCGGTCGCTGTCGCGTGTCGATCCAGCCGGCCATGTGGTGCGCGGCGAAGCGTTGGTGGGGACGTGGGAGTTCGATGTGGCTTTAATCCGGCCAAGCGGGAATCCGGACCAGCGAACACGCATCTTTCGCCATCCCGAGGATACGGAGTTCGTGGCGCAGAACGCGGGGTTGAGTGCGCTCCTGCAGTTTGCGTTTGGGGTGTCTGAGACGCGGGTGATCGGGTTGCCGGGGTCACTGGCGACAGAGCGCTTCAACCTGCAGGCTAAGGGCGATGAGGAGACGGATGCACGGTTTCGCAGGTTGAATCCGGGGGAGCAGCGGATCGCCAAACAGAAGATGATGCAGGGGCTGCTCGCGGATCGCTTCAAGCTCGCGTTTCACGTCGAGACGCGCGAGCTGCCGGTCTATGCGCTCGTCGTGGCGAGGGGCGGTCCGAGGCTGAACGCCAGCCAGCAGGCGGAGACCTCCGGTTGGGGTGGGCGGACGCATATCGAGATTGAAGGCGGCGACACGCTGGTGCGCTTCGTAGAAGAACTGACCCGGGTCTCAGGGCGTCCGGTAATCAATCGCACGGGGCTTGCGGGCAAGTACGACATCGAGATGGATTGGGCGGCGGAGGATGACGAGGACGACTCGGATGTGCCCGGGCTGTTCACGGCGATACGGGAGCAGTTGGGGCTAGCGCTGGAGTCGCGTAAAGCGGAGATTGAGGTTGTGGTGGCGGATCGGGTGGAGATGCCGTCGGCGAATTGAGATAGGGATGTCTGAAGCTTTGTTGTCATCCCGTTAGGGATCTGCTTTGGCTTTGACATTCAAGTGCGACAGCAGATCCCTCACGGGATGACAAACAAGTGTTAGGAGTCAGCTAGCCGCACGGATGAATGCCGCACAGGATTTCGTAGGAGATGGTGCGGGCGAGGCGCGCGTGGTCGTCGGCGGTGATGCCATCGCCGAGGACAATCGCGTGATCGCCGGGCTGGACGTCTGGGATGCGTGTGACGTCAACAACGGTAAGGTTCATCGAGACTCGTCCAAGGATCGGGGCTCTTTGACCGTGGATGATGACCCAGCCGCCGGGTTTCTCATTGGTGGAAGAAAGTTCGCGGCGGAGGCCATCGGCGTAGCCTACTGGAAGCAACGCGGTTCGCATGGGCGCGGCGGCGGTGAAAGTCGCGTTGTAGCCCACTGTTTCTCCGGGCTTCAGCTCGCTGACCGAAAGGGCGGTCGCCTTCCAGGTCATCACCGGCTTCAGGCTAGGTTGAACGTGCGGCGTTCCCGAGCCATCAATCGGCAGCGCATAACCGTAGAGTGCGATGCCGGGGCGCACCATGGCCCGTGCGCCTACCGTAGCGGCCAGCGTCTCCAGCCAAGGCGTCTCCTGTGCCGGGTTGTCGACGGTGCTGGAATTTCCGGCGTGGACGTACTTTGGCTTGAGGCCGAGGTCGCGGACCTGTGCGACGGCTTGCTCGAAGAGAGCTTCCTGCCGCTGGGTGAGCGGGCTGGCGAAGTCCTCGGTGCTGGTGAAGTGGGTGAAGATGCCGTCGAGGGTAAGGTTGGCGGCTTTCATCTTGTCGAGAAGCTCGGCGAGTTCAGCGCCGGCGCGGACTCCCTGGCGGCCCATGCCGGTGTCCACTTCGACGTGGACCGGCATGGGCGTTTCAGCCAGCCAGTCGACGTGTTGCGTGGTCCAGATGGTGGGAGTGAGGCAGTCTTCGTGCAGGGTTGCCGCGTCATCGGGGAGCGGCCCGCACATCACGAGGATTTGCGTAGGGGAGTTGCCAAGGAGCTTACGGATGCGCGCGCCTTCAGCGGCGCAGGTTACGCCGAGCCACCCGGCCCCGGCCCGGACCAGGGCCTGAGCGCAGACCTCGGCACCGTGGCCGTAGGCATTCGACTTGATAACCGGAAGGATCTCGGTGGCACGCCCGATGGTGGACTGGAGCGCGTGGAAGTTCCCCGCAAGCGCAGCTTCATCGATCTCGATCCAGTTGTTCAAGCGCGCTCCCTCCGGTTCAGTTTAGGGTATGACGAGCCGGGAAGGAGATGACTCGGATGGGTCAGATTTTACTCAGACGTCGATGGCATGGTCGGTCGGAATGTTGGTACCGCCCCAGGCCTTCTGGCTCGTGTAGGGAGCGTCCGGAGCAGACCAGAACGGGTCGCTGGCGGGCAGGCCGAGTGGAAGAAAGGCATTCGCGCAGAGGTAGAGGCTGCCGGTCGAAATATACGGCTCACCAATCGCAGGCTGGTGCCCGGCCAGGCCGATCTGTAGCCAGCCCTTGGCTTCGAAGGTGTTCGCCGGCGTAAGCGTGCGGGCGATGACGGCTGCAAGCGCGCAGCGCGTCTGCGCCGGCGTCACCGGGGCAGGCAGGGCGCGACGCAGCGCGGTGTCGGCCAGCGCGTGGAACGCTCCGCAGCGGTAGGCGATGGAACGGCCGAGAACAGGGTAGGTGCCGTCTGGCGCAACCATCCGTTCCAGCACTGCCCCGTAGCGTGCAGCGCGTTCATGGGCAATCGGGGTAAACGCCTTCCAATCGGCGTGGTGCGTCCCAACTTGATCCAGAATCGCGATCAGGAACGGGTTGATGACGTAGGAATTGTAGTAGTCCCAGTGGTAGTGGGGGCCGTCGCCGTAGGTTCCGTCGCCGAGATACCAGGTCATGTGCTCGCGGATCGCAAAGTCAACCCGCATGGCGTCCCACGGGCCTCCGAGCGCGGCGATTGCGGCCTCCACGCAACCCGCAAAGAGCAGCCAGTTGTTGAAGTTGTAGTCCAGCACCCGCGTCGCGATCAGGGAGTCGATCAGCCGCTGCTTCACCACCGGATCAAGCTGCGCGTTCAGCACCTGCGGGGCACGGAGGATGCCGAGCGACAGGAACGCCGCGTCGACCAGATTCTGTCGGTCGAGGTTGAACTTGATCAGGTCCGGGGATTTGGGATCGAGCGCGGAGGCGAGCGCCCTCTGCGTGAGCGCGACATATTTCGCGTGTTCGGCGTCGGGTGCGTTGGCCAGATCAAGCCACGGCGCGATGCCGGAGAGCAGCCGCCCAAAGGCTTCGAGGTGGCTCGTGACAGGGCGGGTCGCGGCCATTTCGGGATGCGCCTCAATCGGCATGGACGCCCGGAGCCTTCCGGCGGCGAGCGCCTCAAGCAGCGGATCGGCGACCTTGCGCAGGTGCGTCAGCCACGCAGCGCGGCCAGTTGATGGCGGGGCTTGGCCGGCGGCGGGAAGCGTTGAGGCAAGCGGGACGGCAAGGGCGGAGCCAAGAACCTGGCGGCGTGTCATCCGGCCATCTTACCCATCTGAAACGAAAGACGAAAGCGACCACGGATTCCAGGGAAAAAGCACGGATTAGGACAAGAAATCTACGCTTGAATCCGTGTCTTTTCCGTGTGATCCGTAGTCGCTTTGGTATCAGTAGTCTCCGCCGCCGCCGGAGCTATGGGCGGTGTCGAGGTTCTCGAAGCGCGTGTAATCGGAAAGGTACGCAAGTTGGACAGACCCGGTCGGGCCGTTGCGCTGCTTCGCAATAATGATCTCGGCCTTCCCCTTCAGGTCTTCATTTTCGCGGTCGTAATATTCCTCGCGGTGAATGAAACAGACTACGTCGGCGTCCTGCTCGATCGAGCCTGATTCGCGGAGGTCGGAGAGCAGAGGCTTCTTGTCACCGGCGCGCTGTTCCGATCCACGTGAAAGCTGCGACAGCGCCACGACCGGCACTTTCATCTCCTTCGCGAGAGCCTTCAGGCCACGACTGACGGCGGATACTTCCTGCGTCCGATTTTCAAAGCCGCGCTTGCTGTTTCCGCCGCCGGACATCAGCTGCAGGTAGTCGATGACGATCAGGTCCAGGCGGCCTTCCTGCTGCTTCAGGCGGCGAGCCTTGGCGCGCATTTCGGCGAGCGTGATGCCGGGTGTGTCGTCCACAAACAGCTTCGATTCCATCAGGCGCTCGAGCGCGTCCTGCAGTTTGCCCTTGTCTTCGCGCGGCAGGAAGCCGGTCTGAATCTTGCGCGAGTTGACCATCGCTTCGCTGGCCAGCATACGGCGCAGAAGCGACTCCTTGCTCATTTCGAGCGAGAAGACGGCGACCACCTTGCCATCGTGGACGGCGGCGTTCTGCGCGATGTTGATGGCCCAGGCGGTCTTGCCCATCGAGGGGCGGGCCGCAATGATGATGAGTTCCGAGTGCTGCAGGCCGCTGGTCATGCGGTCAAAGTCCGTATAGCGGGTGGCCAGGCCGGTGACCTCGCGGCCCTGCTCGTAGAGCTTTTCGATAGAGCCGAAAGACTCGCGGACTATGTCGGATATGCCGGAAAAGCCGCCGGTAATGGCGTGCTCGGAGATCTCCATCAGGCGGGATTCGACGGTGTTGAGAACCTCAATGGCGTCAAGCGATTGGTCGGACGCTTCGCCAAGGCCCATGTCGCAGACGGCCATGAGCTGGCGCATGAGGGATTTGTCGCGGACGATCCGTACGTAGTTCTCGATGGAAAGGCGGCGGGGCAGGTTCTCCGACAGCGAGAAGAGGTAGGGCATCCCTCCGACGGAGTCGAGTTCCTTGCGCTTCTTCAGGTCTTCTGAGACCGTCACAATGTCGACGGAATAGCCGACCTCCGACAGGTGCAGCATCACCTCGTAGATTTTGCGGTGTGAGTCGAGCGAGAAGTCTTCGGCTTTCAACAACATGGTGGCGTCGACAATGGCTAGAGGCTCGACCATCATGGCGCCAAGGATGGTCTGCTCGGCGTGCAGCGAGGCGGGACGGTTGTCGGAATCGGGATTTACGAGACGGGGGAGCGATGCCATTTGTGTCACTTGCTTTCTCTATCCAGACTACCGGGGCGCAGGGCTG
>JANXWZ010000146.1 GCA_025350865.1 Rhodanobacteraceae bacterium | reverse complement strand
GTACACATCACGGTCTTGGGCGGAGCCATGCGGTCGATCATCGACCAGATTTCCAGCTTCGATTCGAGCTCGTCGGGAACGAAGTCAACCACGAGATCGGCCTCGCGGACGGCGTCTTCGACGGTCGAGACGAGTGCGACTTCCCTGCCGATGCGGGCGAAGTCGGTGGCGGCGTTGCGAAGTTTATCGGGCATCACATCTTCTAGGACGACGGTGAAGCCGGCAGCCGCGCAGGCGACCGCAAAGTCGCGGCCAGCGCTGCCAGCTCCGATGATCGCAATAGTAAGAGGTGTGTCCACGGCGCCTTGGATTCTTTCCGAGTCCCACTCATCGCATGAGACAAGTGCGTGATGAATGGGGCACAGAGGAGTGGGGGTTACTTCTTCGCGATGGAATCGAGAACGGTCTCGTAGTTGGGCTCGGAGTTGCGGATGTACAGCGCGATGCGATCGCGCTCTTCTTCCGTCAGCGACGGGAGCGTGGTGAGGATGCGACGCAGGGTGACGGAGATATCGTCAACGTAGTTCATGGTGCGGATGGCTTCGCCGGACAGAGGCATCGTTGCTCCTAATTGGATAGTCCTTTGAGTGTAAATCGTTTCGCGCGGGGCTGTTAGCTAGATAGGCTTCGGGTGTTCCACAGGAATCTCGTAGGCGTCCCGATCTGTCATCTCCATCAATTTTGCGAGCTTGACGGCGAAGTCCGGGTGCAGGGCGTCGGGGCTATAGCGCCAGGTCCAGTTGCCATCAGGCGCGGATGGGGTGTTCATCCGAGCCTCGCTGCCGAGGTGTAGTACATCCTGCAGGGGGAAGATGCAGACGTTGGCGACAGAGCGCGCCGCGGCACGGATCATCGCCCAAACGATATCGCCGTCGTGCTCGATGGTCTGCAGGTAGGCCTGGACATTTTCGCGGTCGGTTGCGCTGCAATCGTCGGCCCACCAGCCCAGCGTGGTGTTGTTGTCGTGCGTGCCGGTGTAGGTGACGGTGTTGGGCACAAAGCTGTGGGGCAGATAGATGTGGCTGCCACGATCGCCGAAGCCGAATTGCAGAATCCGCATGCCCGGCATGCCAAAGTGCTCGCGCAGTTCGTCGACCTCGCGGGTGATGACGCCGAGATCCTCCGCGATGAAGGGCAGTTCGCCGAAGACGTCGCGCAGGCGTTGGAAGAGGAAGTGGCCGGGAGCCTTGACCCACTGGCCGTTGATCGCGGTGGGCTCGTCGGCAGGGATGGACCAGAAGGCCTCGAAGCCGCGGAAGTGATCCAGCCGGATGACGTCGTAGAGGGTTAGTGAACGCCGGATTCGAGCGACCCACCATTCAAAGCCTCGCTCCTTCATCAGATCCCAGCGATAGAGCGGGTTTCCCCAACGCTGGCCGTTGACCGAGAAGTAGTCCGGCGGCACACCCGAGACGCGGATGGGAAGTAGATTTTCGTCGAGCTCGAACAATTCCGGGTTGGTCCACACGTCGGCTGAGTCGTAGGAGACGAAGATTGCGACGTCGCCCATGATCTTGACGTCGCGCTCGGCGCAGTAAGTGCGCAGCGAACACCATTGCTCGTTGAAGAAGAACTGGATGACCTGCTCGACCGCTAACTCGCGGCCATGCTCGTTCATGAACCGGGCGAGCGCATCTCCCTGACGCCGCGCATACTCCTGCGGCCACTCGTGCCAGCTGGCGTAGTTGTGGAGCCGACGCAGCACGGTGTACATGGCGTAATCGTTCAGCCAGGAGGAATTTCCTTCGCAGAAATGTTGAAAGCGCCGGCGCTGATCGTCGTTGGCGCGATCAAGGAAGTTGCCGGCCGCCTCTTCAATCAGCGGAATCTTGCGATCCCAGACGATGCCGAAGTCGGCCGGCCCTTCGGCTCCCGGAAGGTCATTGAGGCGATCCGAGGCGAGCCAACCATGCTCCGCGAGCAGCTCCAGCGAGATGAGAACGGGATTTCCGGCAAAAGCCGAAAGGGCGGAGTATGGCGAACTTCCGTAGCCCGTCGGGCTGAGCGGCAGGACCTGCCACATGCGCTGCTTGGCAGCGGCGAGGAAATCCACGAAGGCCCGCGCGGCGGGACCGAAATCGCCGACACCGCCGATGGACGGGAGCGAGGTTACGTGGAGGAGAACTCCGGAAAGGCGCTGCTTGGACATTGGATCTCCATCAGTTTGATTGGCGAGTTAAGCGTCGCACTGTTTCGGTGAGATGCCTATTCCGCGATTGGGGCAGACAAAACGGCCCACCATTTTGGCGGGCCGTTTGATACGAAGTGCGAGAAGCAGATTCCTTCGCTTTGCTACGGAATGACAAACAAATTAGCTGCCGATGGGGAGACCCGGAGTTGCTGGCTTTGCCTTCTGGCGAATCGCTCCGGCCTTTTCATACTTGGCCTGGATGGTGCCGACATACACGTCGAACACCTCTTCGCGTTTCTGATTCAGCATCTGATTGCGCGTCTGGCTGAAGTTCTTTGCGATGTCGTCGGTAGCGGGCTCCTGCTTATCCGTGACGGCGAGAACGATGCCGGACTGACCCGCGTTGATCGGCCCGGAGATGCCGCCTTTGGGCAGCGAGAACGCGACCGCAGCCGGACCGCCCATCGAACCCACGTCGGGCACCTGGCCATCCTTGCCGACGAGGTCTGAGGACTTGACGGCTATATTCATCTGCGCCGCTGCCTTGTGCAGATCGTTGAACTGCTTGGCGAGATCGTCCAGCTTCTTGACCTGCGCTGAGAGCATCTGTGGAACCTGCTGGTCGCGGTAGTCGGTCAGCAACTTGGCCTTGTACTCCTCGAAGCTCGGAGCGTGCGGAGCCTTGACGTCGGTCACCTGATACACCGCGTAGCCGTCACCGGTCGATACCGATGCGGGGGCCGAACCCTTGTTCGACGTGAACGCCTGCGCCAGCATCTGGGTTCCGTCGGAGACGCCGGCGATGGTGCCGTCCTTGGCGAGATAGTCGGTCGAGGTGGCGTGAAGGTTGTGCGCGGCTGCAGTCTTCTCGATGCCCTTGGCCTTTCCTTCGGTGGCTAGCTGGCCGGCGAAGTTCTGTTCGGCCTGGCCGAGCTTCTGCTGCTCGAGGATGGGGAGAATGTCGGCCTTCACTTCGGCGAGCGACTTCTGGTGCGGGAGGTCATGCTGCTCCACATTGATGATGTGGTAGCCGAAGTCGGTCTTTACGGTGTCAGACGTCTGGCCCGGCTGCAGAGCGAAGGCGGCCTTCTCGAAGGGCGGAACCATCTTGCCCTTGGTGAAGAAGCCCAGCTCGCCGCCGGAATCCTTGCTGCCCGGGTCGTCGGAGTTTGCCTTGGCCAGTGCAGCAAAGTCTCCGCCGGAGCGGATCTGCTTCAGAATGCCCTCGGCCTTGGCTTTTGCAGCGGCGTCGGTCTTGGCGTCCGCATCCTTGGCAGACGTGATGAGGATGTGGCGCGCCTTCACCTGCTCGGTCACCTTGTAGGCTTCCTGATGGCTGTTGTAGTAGCCCTGCAGGTCGGCATCGGTGACTGTCGGCTTGCCGCCGGGAATCTGATCGACGCCAAAAGCGAGGTACTCGATCTTGCGGGATTCGGGGATGGCAGTGGCGTAGCGCGCGGCATTCTGCTTGAAGTAAGCCTGCAGGTCCGAGTCCGACGGGTTGATCGTCTTGGCGAGATCAGCAGAAGAGATAACGGCGTAATCGAACTTGACCTTGGTGCCGGAGACCCGGTACGACTCGCGGACTTCGTTGTCCGAGACCGTCACGCCACCGGTGATGACCGAGTAGAGTCGCGAGACTTCGATGCGCTCCTTCAGGTAGTCCTCAAAGCCGGAACGGGTGTAGCCCTGGCTCTGCACAAAGTTGATGTAGGCGTCGTCGCCAATGTACTTTCCATTGGGGAAGAAGGTCTGGCCAAGCTCGCCCTCGTGCATGACGCTGAGGAGGTCGGCGTCCGAGACATGGAGGCCTAGGCGATCTGCCTCCAGCTTGAGGATTTTGTACTGGATGACCTGCGGCGCGACGCGGCTCTCGTAATAGGAGAGCAGGAACGCCGGGACCGGGCGGCCCTGGGTCTGCTGCTGCACGAGACGCTGAATCTCGGCCTGCGTGACCGGGAGACTTTCCCCGAAGACACGCCCAAAGAAGCCTGTCTGGTGAACGGTGGCGTAGGTGTTCGGGTCTGCAGAAGAGCCGTTTACGCTGTCGAAGATACCGGGAACCAGTGTGATGACCATGGTGCCGACGGCCAGCGCGATGAAGACGATGAAGACGGATTTGACGAGCTTATTGTCCTGCTGGAGGAAACGAATCATGCTGGATTTACGACCTTTGGATCATGCAGAAATTGATCGGAATATACGCCACAGGGCAAGCCTAGAGTATAAATCATGGGCGCAGTGTGGTGAGTGAGCTAATTGACGAAACCCCACCTCAAGGACGGTTGGTCCGTCGTCGAGATGGGGCACCGTGCTTTCGGGGTCAGTACGGCGGGTAGCCTTGCTGCGGGTAGGGGGAGGAGCCGGGAGGCGGGTAGTAGCCGGGGTAGACCCGATAGTTACGCCGTAATGGAGGCTGCTCGGCACCGTTGCCTGCACCGTAGGCAAGACGCTGCATCTCCATCTCGGAGACGGTGACTACCTGCGCGTCGGCCACGGTGTGAAAGCTGACGATGGATTCAGCCGGAATCAAAACTTCGCCGCTGCCGGATGCCGCCGAGGACCCGAGGCCCGCGGCGGCTCCTACGCCACCACCGATGGCCGCGCCTTTGCCGCCGCCGGCGATTGCCCCAATGACTGCCCCGATCGCCCCGACTCCGAGCGTCTTATTTACCGTTTCAGTAGTCTTGTCGTTGCCGTTGCGAGACCATGTATCCGTAGCGAGGGGGTAGACCCTTCCACCAAGCGTCACCTGCGTTAGCTGGATCGAGAGTTCACCCCGGCCGCCCAGCGCTCCGGACGATTTCGCGTCGATAACCCGGCCCTGCACCGCCGCGCCTCGTGGGATGGCCACAAAGCCATTTGCGACCACGTCGTTGATCACGGTACCGTCAAACGCAGATCCAGCCTGCGAGCGGCTGCTGCTGAGGGTGTGGTTCGCTCGGACCCGGAGCATTGCACCGCTGGGGATGGTAACCGGCTGCCCTGCAACCTGGCCTCCCATTGGGGGCTGCTGAGGATAGGGCTGCTGAGGATAACGCTGTTGCGCAGCCTGCGGCGGATAGCCATAAGGTGTGTAACCCGGATAGGTCGGATAGACCTTACGCCGACCATTCGGCTGCGAAGGGTAAGCCGGTTGGTTCGTTGCGGCGGTGTTTGGCGGAGCGGGGGTCGAGGTCTGCGGTGTTTGCTGATCCCGCACCGGGTCTGTGTCGGGATTGTTCAGCTGAGCGGTTCTGGCCGGAGCGGGATTCTGAGCAGCGGCTGGAGCGTAAGTTCCGTCGGATTGCAGCAACAGCGGAGCAGCGTTGTCGGCCGCCGGAATTGACTGCGGGGCGCTGTTGGCGGGGAGTTCAGAGGCCAAACGAAGCTCGTCGATTACTTTCTGGACTCCCTTGGCATTTGCGGCCAGGTTCTCGGCTTTGGTGCGGGCGGCTTCCCCGCTGACCGAGCCAGACAAGGTCACGGTGCCGTAGACGGTCTTGGTCGTGATGGACTCATTTGCGAGTTCCGGAGCTGCGGCGAGCGCCTTTAACACGTTGGCCTCCACCTGAGCGTCGGGAATTGTGGATTGGGCGGCCGCAAACCCGGTTGTGGCAAGGATGCTCATCGCCAGAACCGTCTTTTGCGACAGCCGGTAGAAATTAAAATCAGAATGAAACGTGTCGTTGTTGCTCGACATAAATCCTCCGTCGGTGCAGGCTCTGACGCGGAACTATCCCCTGCGGTGCGCTACTTCATGGGACGCTGGATTTGGGAAAAAGTTCCGCGAAGCCGGGGCGGATTGCTGACGTTCCCACCGGTCAAGCGAATTCCGCACGTTGACCAGGATCAGTAATAGAGTTATGATCAAACTGCGGGGTGGAGCAGCCCGGTAGCTCGTTGGGCTCATAACCCAAAGGTCGTAGGTTCAAATCCTACCCCCGCAACCAATCAAATCAGTGGTTTAGAGAGAATCGAAAAATCAAATTCACTCCCACTGACTCCCAATAAGAAAATCGACACTTTCAAGCACTCGCCTTTAGAGGCTTGAGGACCATCGTGACGACCTTCCCGTTCGCTGCCCTCTTCGATTCCGGCATCGCTTGTCCGTACACGTTCATGGTCGTCTGAATGGACGCATGACGCATGAGTTCCTGCTGAACCTTCATCGGTGCGCCGGTCTCATCCAGCCACGAACGGTACGTGTGGCGGAATGTGTGCCAGCCGATAGGCCCCACCCCGAGCTTGATTCCGATTGGCTTGAGAAGCCTTTTCTGAATCTCAGTCGAGTAGTACGGTCTGTTCGTGATCGGGCTGGGAAACATCCAGCCGTCTTCCGTGGGTGGGCAATCTTTCGCCCACACGAGCAGAACCTCCAGCAGTGATTCATGGATGGGTACATGGTCATGGGAGTATTCGGTCTTCACTTCGTCCACCCTCCCGTTCACGACGCTGCGCTGAACGAGTAGCTGACGATCTTCGACTTCAAGATCTTCCCATTTCAATGCCGTAATTTCGCTTACGCGAAGTCCCAGGCATTGTGCAACCAGAACCATCGTTCTGTACGGCTCTCTGAGCTTCGCAATGACCGCTTCAAAGGTTTCGACAGTCAAAATCATGGGGCGCTTACGCCGCTTGGTGGAGTCTTTCACTCGGACCATTCCGATTGGATTCCGGCGGTCGTCGATAAGCTCCCAGCGTGCGGCGCACTCGAAGAGTACGTGCATCACGCTACGGATATGCGCCTTGGATTTGGGCGCCATATCGAGTTCTTTCAACCAACCTTCGACCGCCATGGGTTTGACCTGGCCGAGCAAGTAACTTCCCCAACGGGGCTTGATGTGGACGGTCAGGTTCGATAGATACGACTTCCGCGTAGAGTAGCGTTCGGGCAACTCTTCCGCGATGTATCGGTCGCACAACCCGCCGAACGTCACGCTTCCAAGATGATGCTGTGGCCTTTCGGTGTTGAGTTTTAGGAGATGAGCTTCGACGGCTTTTCGTGCCAGAGATTCGGTCTTGTACTGGTCTGTCGTTCCGATGAAAAGAGCCTTGCGTGATCTCGTTTCGCCGGTGACATCTTCGTAGTACCGAAACTCCCAAACGTCGGAGCCTTTCGCCCGCTTCTTTATTGACAAACTTCCGAACTGATAACGTGCGCGTGAGTTCAAGATTCCTCCTCAATCACGGCACGAATGGCTATCCTTAGGATAGTCGATTTCATACCGTTTATCCAGCAAAATCAGGTGTTTTAGAGCTGTCATGCACCTCTTCAACCGGCCTCTTTCAGCTCTATCCAACGGGCAATTGACGACGCGCGGAATCGCCATAATTTCCCGACATGGACGCCTGTTATCTCACCTCTGAGCACCATGCGCTGTAGGGTGCGAGGGTGGACTCCCAGCATTGCGGCGGCGGTATTGCTGTCAAGAAGCGGCTCGACCCCGGCCCTTCCAAGGATCGGCAGATAGCGTTCGGATGCGGGTGGTTTTTTCTGGTCATACATCGCGGACCTCCGTAGTGCTTTGAAGGTCAATCCGCCGCGTTTGTTATGTCCAATGACTTTCGCGTAACTGCTTATGACTGCCGCGCATAAGAGGCGAATCAAGTTTGACAACCACCTGCGGGCCTGTGGATAATCTGGACACTCGGCGGCTGCACGAACTGCAAGCCCCGCCGACGCTTACCCAAGGAACGCGCAGAGCTGAGGGGGGCCGGGCCATGCAGAAACCAGTGTTGGAGATTCGTCACTTCAATTCAATCGTGGTGTTGGCGGAAGAGTTGAGCTACACCAAAGCGGCAATAAGGCTTGGTATCAGCCAGACCGGACTCACCCGCCGCATCCAAGATGCTGAGAAGCGGCTTGGACGCAAGCTGTTCACTCGAAATCGCTCGAAGGTAGAGTTGACTGATCCGGGACGTACCTGTGTCGCGGAGGCGAGGCTCTCGATTGAGCATGAAGAGCGAGCGGTGCAGTTCACGAAGGCTCATTCCCAAACGGTCGAGTCTCATCTTGTGATTGGGCGCTCACCCTACGCCGACCCGCTCCTCGTCGATGTCCTGCTCTCCCTCGACCTTCCCCTTCACCCTAATCTTGAGATTCAGTTGCAGAGCGAGTTTGCACCCGGATTGGCCCATGACGTTCTAACATCGCGTCTCGACCTCGCACTCATCACTCACCCGGACTTAAACCCTCGTTTGACAACAGTGAAGTTGACAGAGGCTCCCCTCTATATCCTCCTGCCTGAAGATCATTCACTGAGCAAGCGGGAAAAGTTGAAGTTGAAGGATCTCACCGAAAATCGTTGGGTCGTTTTCGACCGTAGAATCCATCCCACGCTCTACGAAGTTTTGATGGAGCGGATGGCGGCTGAACATCTGGAAACGAACGGTTTGCACCACGTCATGAGTGCAGATGAATCAAGCCATCTGGTCAGCAAAGGTGGAGGGGTAGCGTTTCTGACAAAGGCGGGCGCTCTCAGGGTCGCAAAGCATGGTTTGGTCGCTAAGCCGCTGGACGAGGATAGCCTTTGCCTGGATGTTCATCTTGCGGCTCGTGCTGACAATCGCTCCAAACTGGTTAGCGAGTTCTTTCGGACCTTTGTAACGAAGCTGAGGTCTGTGCTGGAGCCGCCGCAAATGACACTACCGATCGGCTCACCGAATAGCCACGGTAGGCGTTAGCCTTCATGCGGAAGAATTAACTCCCGAAAGCGCGTTCCCGTTTTATAGTTTGTCTGGAGCAAAATGGCTGAGTGGCTTGCCGTAGATTTGCGATAGCGCCCATAGTTCGGCGATGTCGATTGCACGTTCCCCAGATTCACACTTGTTCATAAACGAATGTGCCATGCCCAATCGCAGGGACACATCTCGTTGCGAAAATCCGTTTTCAACCCTGGCAGCGATCAATCTGGACAAGACGCCGCCATAGTAGCT
>JANXWZ010000091.1 GCA_025350865.1 Rhodanobacteraceae bacterium | reverse complement strand
ACGCCACCAACCTCTTCGATCCCGAACTCAAAAAGGGCGACCTGAACGCCAAATTCGACGTCATCCTGTTCCCCGACGATTCCACCGCAACCCTAACCGGCGAACCCGCTGCCGCAGGCGCAGGCCGTGCCGGCGGCGGTGGTGGTGGCGAAGGCGGCGGCCGCGAATCCACGCCTCCTGAGTACCGCACCGGCTTCGGCGAAACCGGAGTGACCGCCCTCAAGGACTTCGTCCAGAAGGGCGGCACCATCGTCACCCTCGGACAAGCCAGCAACTTCGCCATCGACAAACTCGGCGTCCGCGCCCGCAACGTCCTTGCGGGCGTCTCCTCCAAGCAGTTCTGGTGCCCCGGCTCCACCCTCCACATCGACGTCGACAACACCAGCCCGCTCGCCTACGGCATGCCGAAGGAGGCGCTCGGCCTCTACCTCTCCGGCGACCCCGTCTTCCAGATCATGACCAACGACGCCAACGAGAAGTACACCAGCATCGTCACCTACGGCAAGCGCGACATCCTCGAGAGTGGCTGGCTCGTCGGCGAAACCAACATCACTGGCAAATCCGCCATGATCGCCGCCGAAATGGGTAAAGGCAAAGTAGTCCTCGTAGGCTTCCGCACCCAGCACCGGGCCCAAACCTACGGCACCTTCAAGCTCCTCTTCAACAGCCTCGTAAACTGAGAGAAAGCAAGGCGTGACGAGGAAATAGAGGATGAAAACTGGATCGAGAAAAAGCAAAAAGCATTTAGAAAATAAAAGCTATTGCCTGTTCCTATCCCGTTTTTATCCATCTGATCCCCGTTACGCCTTGCTTTAAGTAATCTGCACCAAATCACCCGAAAAGTGCGCCCGAATCTTCTCCGCCGTGGCCTTGTTCACCACCGCCGTCAGCGCATCTTCACTCGCCTGCTTGATCCCGCGCACGCTCCCGAAATGTTCCAGCAGCCTCTGCCGCGTCTTTGGCCCCACACCCTGTATCTCATCCAGTTCCGACGTCTTATCCCGCATCTGTCGCCGCTTCCTGTGGTACGTCACCGCAAACCGGTGCGACTCATCGCGAATCTTCTGCATCAGGTGCAGCACCGGCGAGCGACGATCCAGCACCACCGGCTCATTCTCCTGCCCGTAGACATAAATCACTTCCTCTTTCTTGGCGATCGAAGCCAGCGGCTGCAGCGTCACGCCAATCTCTTCCAGAGCCGCGTACGCCGCATGCAACTGCCCCAGCCCGCCGTCGATCAGGATCAGGGAAGGGAAGGGCTTCTCCTCATCCAGCAACCGCTTGTACCGCCGCTGAATCACCTCGCGCATACTCGCAAAATCGTCGTTGCCGGTGACGGTCTTAATCTGGAACTTCCGATAGTCCGACTTCTTCATCGCCCCGTCCTCCCACACCACCATCGACGCCACGGTCTCCGCGCCCTGGATGTGCGAGATATCGAAGCACTCGATCCTCTTTGGGAGTTCTTCGAGGGTGAGGGCATCCTGCAGCGCCTCTTGAATCGCCCTCTGGTTGGGCGCCAGCACCCTGAAGCGCTGGTCGTACGACTGCTTAGCATTCTGGCAGACGAGATCCACCAGCGATCGCTTTTCGCCCCGCTGCGGCACCGCGATATCGATTCGGTGTTTACACCGTTCGCTCAACAAATCCGCCAGCACCGCCCGATCCGGAAATTCCACCGGTACATACACACTGCGCGGCACGTACGCCTGGTCGAGATAAAGCTGCTTCAACAGGGCAGAGAAGAACCCGCCCGGCGAAAACCCCTCGCCAATGCCACCGATCTGCGTCACATCGGAGCCCTCGCCCACCTCCGGCGCAGGGACCGCCGGGTTAGGCTCCAGAGTCTCGACGGCCTCTGAATCAAAGCCCTCGTTCAACGCGTTATCCAGAAACTCCGGCAGTTCCTCCCAGAAGAAATCCCGGCGATCCACGATCTTCCCGCCGCGCATATGGAACAAATTCACGGCGAGCATCTCGTTCTCATAGTGGAAGCCGAACACGTCGGCGTCTTCGTTGTCGGCGGTCGCCATGCGCTGCTTGTCCTGCATCTGGTGGACGGTCACGATCTGGTCGCGCAGCCTCGCCGCCGCCTCGAACTGCATCTCCTCGGCGGCCGTTTCCATGCGCTCGGTAAGCCGAT
>JANXWZ010000080.1 GCA_025350865.1 Rhodanobacteraceae bacterium | reverse complement strand
CTTGTTACCCCAGAATCTGAGGTGACGGTTCTCGGACAAAACAGCAAGGTGTACGAGTATCAACCGGAGACCGACCCGGCGCCGCACTGGAGTCAGCAAGCCGACGGTTTACATATCCAGGCCTTCCGTTCGCAACGCCTGCAGGACAATAGCGCCTGGCCGAATGCAGCTGTCATCCAGATCACTCACGTAAAGCAGGGCTTCACCCCGCCCGTGGCTCACACGCTCCCAATTGAAGTGGTTCCGAACTCCCATACATTTCGGCTAACCGGCGAATGGACGAATGCCGGCAAGCCGGCGACCGTCCAGGTCGGCTTCGAGTACCGCACAATCGCCGGTGAGGACGTAAATGCTCGCACTGCTCCATGGGTCGCGTTGCTCGCTTCAGAATCCTCTGCGCCAGGAACCTTCACCACGGACACCGCCGCCTTCGAATCCGGGACACGGTATGAGGTGCGCGCGGTGGTCAAACATCCGTTGTTGACGATCTACGGCGAACAAGTCCGCGTTCCTGCTTCAAAGTAAAATGGCGCTCTATCGAAGCAAAGCGGCGGCGGCCCACAGAACAGGCGCCTGACCATGGAAGTCACCCGTCCGGCGCTTCCGGGCGAGGTAGTAGTCCACGTCGTTCAATTTGTTCGTTCCCTCGCAAACATTCGTCACGTCGCCATTCTGATCGATATACCCGACCAGTGCGAGCCATGACTTACGCGCGGCGGGCCCGTACTGGCCGGCGTCGAGCCAGCCATTTTTGACGCCACTGATCATCGCAAACGAGAACATGGCGGTGCTGGAGGTCTCTGGCCACGCGGAGTCATTATCCATAAGTTGCCGCCACATTCCATCTTTGCCTTGGTATTTGAGCAGTGCGGCCATCATCGTCTGATAGCCCTTTAGGATGCGCGGGCGCTTCGGATGATCCCTGGGAAGGGCCGACAACAGCTCCGCCATACCGGCTGCAACCCAGCCATCGCCACGACCCCAGTACACCGGGACATCGGTCGAATGGAAGAAGAGTCCATTCGGCTGCTGGAGCTTGTCAAGATATGCGGCCATCTCGACAGCATCTCGATCGAGATACTTTCGATCCTTGGTGGCCCGATAGGCCTCGAGCTGCAGGATGGTCAGCATGTACATGTCATCGATCCAGAAGCGCGTCTCAGCGGAAAGACCGTCCGGACGTGGCGAATCCCATTGCCGATCGGCAAAGCCCTTGCCAAACGAAAGGTAACGCTGGTCGCCAGTCTCCGAACCGATCTCCAAAGGAACGACGCCAAAGACCGAGTCGTCGACGTGATGCCGCTGCGGAATCCGATTCGCCTCCGCACCGTTAGGCATCAACGCATCGAACTTCTTGATCAGCTGATCGCGCAACTCGACGTCGTGCGTTAGCTGTGCGAATTGGAGTGAGCCATACCAGGTCAGCACTTCCGAATAGTGCAACGTGCCGGTCGCGTACTGGTGCGGACTGGTGACAAAGTGGGATGCGAGCCGCTTGCCAACGGCCTCCGGCGAAGCTCCCTCGGGCCAGCCCTGCAATGCTGTGCCCTGCCCCATGGCTGCCCCGACAGTTGCCATCGCCCATGCCGCTGCCACTAACCTCCAACACCGCTGCTGCTCCATGTAAAGTGCTCCCGAGTCCAATAAGATTCAACAGAATGCAGTCTTCCTTATGCAGCGAATCGCTGTAAATGCACAAAACACGCTTATTCATGGACTTTAGAGCCCCGACGACCCCAGAACAGCAGCACCCCAGACGAATAGTCTAACGCTTGAAAAGTCCATAAGTTTGCTGGCACATCCGAGTGTTCGGCCAAAGGCGACGACGGTATCATGGTGTTTCCGCAAGGATGGGGCGAGCTATGAAGCAACTTCTAAAACTGAACTACCTAGCGATAGCGCTGTCCAGCCTGCTGATCGTGATGGCGGGCTCACCCGCCTCGTCACAAACTGCTCCGACCAAAGCATCCCGGCCCGCGAGCCTACTGGAAAAAGTGGAGTGGACCTGGGCGGACCGCGCGGAAACGATCGATCCGGCATTGCCAAACGTCCTGCTGGTTGGCGACTCGATCACACGGGCATATTTCCCGGACGTCACGAGGCTTCTCGCAGGCAAAGCCAACGTGTACCTGTTCGCCACCTCCTGCGCTGCGGGGGATCCCCGTCTGCCCGGTCAGTTGCATGACTATTTCAGCATGCAACCCCTCTCCTTTAGCGTGATCCACTTCAACAATGGAATGCATGGCTGGGCCTACGCGGACAGCGCCTACAAGGCCGCCCTGCCGGACATGGTTGGAATCCTCAGAAAGGATCAGCCATCCAGCCACCTCATCTGGTCGTCGACAACCCCGGTCCGGGCGGATAAACCGGGTGGGGCTACCAATCCAAGAATTGACGAACGCAATGCCGGGGCTGCCGCTTTCATGAAACGGACGGGGATTCCCATCGACGATCAGCACCTTCTGATGTCAGCCCACAATGATCTTCACGCCGATGACGTTCACTACAACCCTGCCGGCAGCAAGCTCCAGGCCCAGCAGGTGGTCGACAGCATTTCGAACCAGCTCCCAGCCAACAACGGTTTAGTGAAGCTGCCGTAGGTATGGTCTTGGCCACGGGACCGGTCAGCGAGGCAAAGTCCGCGACCGGGCCGATGTCGGTCCAGCCAGCGTCGTTCTCGTCTTTGCGTAATGGAAAGGTAGAAAACCGGAAGAGCGGATACGCCAGGAGCGCACCGACCACCGTACCCGTAACGGCGAACATCGCCATCATGTAGGATCGGCGGCCCTTTGGCGCGCTGCACGATAAGCTTCCGGACGATCAAGCCTCGCGGCCAGTGGTGCTCGATCCAGAACGAACGCCTGCCGAGAAGAAGAAGCGCGCCAAGATCTTGTCTGCCTGAGAATTACTGATCGGCGGCAGGGATGACATCAGCTTCGACTCCGCTGAGGAACTGCGCGCTCGAAGCGGTCCGCTGAGGGTTACAAATCAAAGACAAAAGCATGACAGCCCCCTGACACATCCTCAGGGGAAGGTCGATAGCGTTAGGGGTGAAACACAGCGACCCCTCTATGCCGACCCTTTTCCCATGCAGCAGAGTCCGACCTTCAGCACTCAGGCGCCTGCTCTTTCGTAGGTCTGCCTAGGCTTTCTTGCTTGCTGCAGCTTCGGCGGTACCGGCAGCAGTGGCTCAAAACGTTCCGATCGTGAGCAGCACGGTGGCGATGCTGAGCGAGACGAATGAGGGAGTGACCTTCTTCCAGCCGGTCTTCGCTCCGGTCTTCGCGGCGCCAGTTGGCAGTCACCTGCTGGCCGAGGGCCGCTTCAATCTCGATGGCTTTTTCATCCAGAAAAACCGAACCGGCCCCTACAACGGCCAGCTCTTCAAGTCAACCCAGATTGCGCAGTTGGACTACATCGTCAACTCGCGGCTTACCGTTGTCGCAGGGCAGTCGCTGGTACCGTTCAACACCTACAACGAACGGCTTTCGGAGATCTGGCAGCAGGACTTCCAGGATGCCCCGATGCTTGCCGGCGTTGGGACTCGAGACTCGGGCACCTCTGTCGGGACCCAGCTGCGTGGCAATGCCTTTGCCAACGAACACGTTCATGTGAACTACGTGGGATGGTTCTCCACGCGGATTAATAAGTATTCGCTGAATGGAACCCGAGCCGTTGGCGACCGCGTCGAGGTTTTCTTTCCTAACAAGCGGATTGAAATCGGCACGTCATTCACGCGGCGGTTGCAGGGCACGCAATACAAGTCGGTTGGCGTTCATTTCTTCTGGCTACCGTACCGGTCACCATTGCAGGTTCGGGCAGAGTACGCGCACAACCCGCACTCACAGGGCTACTGGATCGAGAATTCGTACCGCCTTTCGCAATGGAAAGGGCCGGACAGCTTTGTCGGTCGAATCGAACCGCTGTTCCGATTCCAGCAGGCATTCCGCAACAGTGTCGGCCCCGGCGATGGCCTGCCCAAGGTGGACACGAAGATCGCGGACTTCGGGCTCGACTACCACATGCCGCACGATGTGCGGTTCAACGCGAGCTACTCGCGCAAGTTCGCGCAGGGGGCGGATGGAAACATCTGGGGTCTGTCCATGTCGTATCGCTTCCTGTTCCCAGCCTGGCGGGAGAAGAAAAAATGAAGAGGTCATTCTTGCTGCTTGCATCGCTCATGCTCGCTGCGGGACTCGCGCTACCAGCGCAGATGAAACCCGCTGCGCCACCGAAGCCACTGGTCAGACACGTCCTGTCTGCCGGAGAGCGCGGGGAGCGCGTCTACCAGGCCAACTGCAGCCGCTGCCACTACCCGCCCGACCAGTTGAATCCGCGCATTACGGGGACCGTGATCCGGCACATGCGGGTTCGCGCCAACCTCAGTGCCCAGGACGAACGCGACATCCTCAAGTTTTTCAATCCCTAAGTTTGCGGCAGTCTATTCAGGAGATTTCCATGAAAGTGAAGGTCCTATTGAGCGGCGTTCTGGTGATGACGGGTTCGAGCCTACTTGTCCAGGCCAAGGCCCACGCCAAAGAAAGTACGGAACGAATTGAGATTGTTGCGAAACGTTTTGAGTATGTGCCCCAAGAGATCAACGTGAAGATGGGGTCGCCCGTGAAGATCAGCCTCTCCGCCAAAGATGTCGACCATGGCTTGAAGTTCAGCGATGTGGATCTCGAGATGCTGGTCAAAAAGGGCGAAACCAAAGAGGTGACGTTTACGCCCGACAAGGTCGGGGACTTCGTCGGCCAATGCTCGTCTTTCTGCGGAGCCGGCCACGGAACAATGAAGCTGACCATGCATGTGACAGAGTAGGCATGCACCGCACGCCCCACCACGGCGGGTCGGAGATTTACCGGCATTAGCATAGCCGCGACGCACGAAAGGAGGGGACGATGAAGTGGAGTCAACCAGCCGATCCACGCGTTGTCGAAGCAGTCGTGGCGGCGTTCCGTGAACCCACCGATGGACTCGACGCCGTGCTGGTCCCGCTCTCTGCAGCGCAGTGGGAGCGCAGCTTCTACTGGCTCGACGCAAGCGGAATGGCGCTGTACCTGATAGACCGCCTGCAAGAACTGAATCTGCTCTGGACGCTACCGCCTGCGATCCGGATGCGGCTACAGTGGAACCTGGCCGACAACCGCGAGCGTTCCGCGAGCATGTTTCGCGAGTTCACCGTGTTAAATCGCGCCTTCCAGGCAGAGGGCATCGACTACTGCAATTTGAAGGGTTTTAGCCTGCCGCCGGAATCGTGCCCCGATCTAAATCTTCGGACCCAGCTTGACTTTGACTTTCTCGTCGACGGCGCGGACATTGACCGTTGTCGCGCTCTGGTCGAACAAATGGGATACGTTCTGCGTGGCGCCACGACCATCGTTTGGGAGTTCAAGACGGCCGGCGATGAGCTCGCCAACATCGCCGACCTTTACAAGCCAAAAGAGCAGCGGTGCGTCGAGATCCACTTCGCGGAACAAGCCTCACGGGATGACCGACTAAATCGTCTGCAATCGATGCGCCGTGCTGGCGTGGACTTCCCCGCGCTGTCTCCTGCGGAGCAGTTCGTAGGACAAGCGACCCACCTCTTAGCCCACCTCTGTGGCACCTGCACGCGGCTGGCATGGGCAATTGAATTCGAGCGTCATATCAAAGCCCGCTTCGATGACCGCATATTCTGGCAGGAGGTGCGTGAGCGCGTCAACGCCGACAATGATGCCGTGATCGCGGTCGGTGTCGCATGTGTCGTCGTGCAAAAACTCTTCGGAACGGTGATTCCTCCGCTCCTTACTGACGGACCAGTGCAGCGTTTGCCCGAGACGATCCGCCTATGGACCGAGCTTTATAGCATCCGTGCCATTCTGGCCGACTTTCCGGGGACCAAGCTGTATCTTCTTCTGCGCGAACAATTGCGACCGAACGATCCGGCATTTCCTAAGACACGCAGAGCCCTGCTACTTCCACCCCACATGCCAGCACGCATCATTCACGTCAACCGCGATGCAGGTTATTGGAAGAGGCTCCGAGGGGAGTGGTATCAGTTCCGCTATAGACTGTTCCGGCTTCGCTTCCATGCGGTGCAAGGTCTGGTGTACCTTGTCGAATCGCACCATTGGCAACGGAATTTGAAGATCAATAAGCGAAGCGGCGATGCAGAGGACAGTCGGCGACAGGCAGAGATGCGGAGCCAGGCATGAAGGTTCTGCTTGCAGCTGTCGGATCGTCGATCACACCGGATGGCGTGAGCCGGCACGAAGTAAACCTTGCGCGTTGTCTGCTGCTGCGTGCCGAGGTAGAGCAGGTCGACCTTGTGGTTGGCGAGTGGCAACGCAAATCGATGTGCGCGTTGCTGGGCGATTGCGACTCCCGGCTGCGATTGTCGATTTGCCAAACAGGACAATCGGCCATCGCGAGAAACTGGTGGTACTGGTCCCGCCTGCCTTCACTTGCGAGTCAACTCGGGAGTGACATCGTTCACCTGGCGTACCCTGTGCCGATCCGGCGGTCGGCCTTTGCGTGTCCCGTAGTCGTAAGCCTGCACGACCTTTACCCGTACGACATACCGGAGAACTTTGGGTATAGCCGGGCATTTGCCAACAGATTGAAACTGCAGCAATGCCTGCGTACCGCAGATGCAGTGGCCAGCATCTCCCGAAATACCTTGCATCGGCTTGAAGTCTATGCAAGCAGTGAAGTCATTGCGAAAACTGTCACGATCTATAACTGCGTTACCTCCGGACCGCAGATAGCATCCGGCAGCCCGCTGCCAGAATGGGCGAGCGAACCATTTCTCCTTTGCGTCGCGCAACACCGGAGGAACAAGAATCTTCCGCTTTCAATCGAGGTCTTTCAACGTTTGCTCGCAGTAGGAGGTGTCCCGGCAAACTCTCGCATGGTGATCGTAGGAAGCAAAGGCCCGGAAACGGCGGCCCTGACGCGTTTGCTAACCCGTGCCAGATTGAGAGACCGCGTCGCGCTGATAAGCGGCATTGGCGATGCGGAACTGAAGTGGTTGTACTCCCACTGCGAACTCCTATTGGCGACCTCCACTATCGAAGGCTTCGGCCTGCCGATCGTCGAGGCGATGCTGAACCACTGTCGCATCGTCTGCTCGGATATCCCGGCCTTCCGAGAGGTCGGTGGCACCTATTGCCATTTCGCAAGCGTGGTCGACGACCCGCTCGAAGCGTTTGTCAACGCAACGCGGATCGCCTTGAAGAGCCATCGCTTTCGGGCGACGCATGCCGAGAGCTTTTCGGCAGACAGCGTCGGGACGGCTTACGTCTCCCTGTACCGAAGGCTCCTGCAGGTTGCGTCGATTCGTTTGCCGAAGGGCGAACGCGAGCGAACACCTGCATTCCAAAGAGGACGGACATGAATAGGCTGCCAGATCGCAACAAGGCCAACGCACTCGACCGTCATATCGACGCGGTCAACCTGGAGCAGGCTCTCGTTCGCGTCGCGGAAAAACTCACATGGGACCGCAAAGGCTGCATATGACTGGCGAGGGTGCATGGCGTGATGGAAGCCCAACGAGATGTTGAACTCGCAAAAAGCATTCTCAGACGCGACAATGGTGATCCCGGACGGTATTCGGCATGAAGCGATTACGAGATCGGTACCTGCAGCCAATCGTCCTGGTTCTTCTGGCGATCTACTTCTTCGGCAGTTCGATCCCCGAAGCATGGAAGAAACTGAACACCGACTTTCCCAACTACTACCTGACCGCTCGCATGGCTCGTGAGCACACCGACACCAGCCGCGCGTATGAATGGATGTGGATCGAACGGGAGAAGGACCACCGCGGTCTGGATCAGCGGATCGTCGGCCTGGTGCCAATTACACCCTTCTCCACGTTGATTGTGTGGCCGCTGGCTACTGCAGCTCCGCTGACCGCCAAACACATCTGGATCGTCTTGAACCTCGCCCTGCTGGCTGCGATCGTGTGGATGCTTGCCGGGGTCAGTCGACTTTCGGTGATCCAAACCGCGATCCTGATCGGGCTCAGTTACCCGCTGCAATTCAACTTCATGCTGGGCCAATACTATGTCTTGCTGCTTGCGCTGTTAGTCGGTGGATGCTGGGCGACTCAGCGGCGTCGACATTGGACGGCCGGTGTGTTGGTGGGACTGGCTGCAGCGATCAAGATCTTTCCCATCATCCTCATCCTCCACTTTGCGCGGAAGCGGAATTGGAAGGCTCTTGGCGCCTGCCTCGGCACCGTCGCGGCTTCGGTGCTGTTTTCGATCTCAGTTCTCGGCGTGGGAATGCACCGAACCTACCTGCTGCAGGTTCTTCCAGCGACACTGCGCGGCGATGGATTGCCGCCGTTTCATCTCGGCAGCAGTTCCCTGTCCACCGTGCTACATCGCCTCTTTCTATTTGAGCCGCAATGGAATCCACATCCTGCTATTCAGGCCGCGTGGATGTTTGCAGTGTTGCATCCCGTTCTGCAACTTATGCTGCTAGCGCCCGCGGTGTTGCTCATCAGGACGCGAGAATCGTCGCCGCTGCGCACTGCACTCGAATGGTCAGGGTTGTTGATGGTGTCGCTGACAATCTCGACGTCGCCGGGGTTTTATCTGTACACAGAGGCCCTGCTGCCGGTCGCAATTCTTTGCAAATGCTTCCTGCGCACGCGGCGTTATGGTCTGCTGCGGGGGACGCTATTGTTGCTTCTGGCGGTCGGCGTGCCCGATTGGCACATCGCGCCGCGGGAGGGCTGGGGAACGCTGTTGTGCGTGCCTCGGCTCTATGCGTTGATAGCTCTTACCCTGCTTGTGTTTGCTGTTTTGCGCAGACGAGCACCGGTAGCGGCATCGTCTACGCAGAGGCTGTGGGTGGGCGCATTGGCTGTGGGGACTCTCTTCAGCATCTTCTCGGGACTGCGCCATGAACGCAGACTCTTTGACGATGACCAGTACCGATTGCCGATGAGCGACAGCCTTCTGCTTGCGTCGCATCCTCAGGCTTTTGGCACGGGAAATGCTGTCTTTGTTGGCCTTTCGATGGAGGGCTACAGGGTGGGCAGCATTGCCACGCTTCCGGCTGCGACTATCGTGAAGCCGGAGAATCCGCTGGTGGATCAGCTATCGTTTGCTGTGACCGGCAAGAACATCCGGACAGAAGACGCGCTGCCACAATCCAACGTGACTTCAACCGATCCCCAGGTGCCATCGCTGCGGAATGCGGAGTCACCCATCGTGTCTCCGGATGGAGACGTCATCGCGTTCCTGCGCTTGATTGGCGGCCACCGGCAGCTGTTCGTGTGTCGCGCCGGTGAGCCGGAGAAGCAGTTGACCGCAGCGCCGTTCGACATTTACGAAGCGGCATTTGTAACCCACGATGAACTTATCGTTGCGGCAGCGAATCGCGGCAACGCACCTGCCTTGTATCGGCTAAGCGGCGATGGCGCAATGACTCCTCTTGCGGGCGGCGTGGCTCGTTATCCGGCAGTCTCACCGGACGGCCAGTGGCTGGCGTTCAGCAAATTCGACGCGGGGAGCTGGAACCTTTATCTTCGCGAGCTCGCTACCGGTCGATTGGCGAGAGTTTCCAGTGTGCCATGCAACCAGATTGAAGCAGCCTGGCAGGCCGATTCGAAGACGCTGCTGTATGCGTCCGATTGTGGCCGTGCGCTGTGGTTCACGGCGATCGCCCGCAGACAAGTTCTGCCCCTGCCAGAGGTCGCCAAACGGTGATAAAACAACGACAATTCGCTGACAATCGACGCCCCTGACCTGCCTAGAGTGGATTAGGTCAAGCTCCCACATTCTCATCGGAGATCGTCCATGCCTTCCATTGCCATCAAGCATCTGTTTATCGCATCCGTCGCCCTGGGGCTGTCCCTCGTCCCTTGTTGCAGCGACGCGCAGACTCCCGGCACCGGTGCCATCTCCGGCCTAGTCTTCGATCCCGCAAAGCGAGCGGTGAGCAGTGCGCATGTCACTGCCACAAATGAAGCGACACAGGCAATACGGTCCGTGACGACAACTGCGACTGGCTTGTTTCGTCTTCCGCTGCTGGCTCCCGGAACCTACGATCTGAAGGTCGTTCAGCCGGGCTTTGCCGACCGTACGATTACGACGGTCGGCGTCAGTCCGAGCCAGACCACTTTTGTCACCGTGACGCTGGCTCTCGCCAGTGTTAGCCAGTCGGCGCACGTAAGCGACATGTCGACGGGACCGGAGCTTGAAAGCGCGACGCTGGGCGGGTTGGTCAACGGCCGCGCCATCCAGACGCTGCCGCTGGCGAGCCGAAACTACACGCAGATTCTTGGCCTCTCGCCCGGCGTTGTTGTGGACCTTCCGACTGCCACTGCATTGGGCAATGGCACGCAGAATGTTGCGTCCAATGGAGCAACTCCGACTGCGAATAACATTCAGTTCAACGGGATCGACGCCAACAATCTGGTCGAGAACTCCGCCGCACACGCGAATTCGTATGAGGTTGGCACGGCAATTCCGTCTCCCGACTCGATTCAGGAGTTTCGCGTCCAGACTGCAAATTTCGATGCGGCGTATGGGAGAGGCAGTGGGGCAAATGTCGACCTCGTCAGCCGCAGCGGTAGTAACGGCTTTCATGGCAACGCGTGGGAGTTTGTCCGCAACAATTTATTCAACGCAAACGATTTCTTTTCGAAGCTTGCCGGCCAACCGCGCGCCACACTCAAGCAGAATGAGTTCGGCGGGGCGCTGGGCGGACCGGTCCGCAAGGACCACACGTTTTTCTTCGTTGCCTACCAGGGAGTCCGTCAGGTGAATGGCTTGGGTGGATCAACCACAACACTTCTGCCCCGCTTGACCGGCAACCGCTCAGCGGCGGCTCTGGGAGCGCAGTTTTGCCCCGCAGGCCATCTAAATAGCGCCCGCCAACCAGCCAGCGGCTATCTCACGCAAGCAGGTGGAACCCAGGTGGCCTGCAATGGTTCCAACATCAACCCCGTTGCCCTTGCAGTCTTGAATGCCAAGTTGCCGTCGGGACAGTTCGCCATTCCCAGTCCGCAGATCTCGGTCCCCAGCGGAGGAAGCGATCCGTTGGATCAATTCCCGCTGGGACAATCGACCTTTTCAATTCCCGCCTACTACAACGAGGACCAATTCACGGTGAACCTGGACCACGCACTCACTGCGCGCAATTCGCTTGCCGGACGATTCTTTTACTCGCGAGCTCCGACCACGGAACCGTTCTCGCCGAACGCCGCAAATGTACCGGGCTGGGGAACGGATCAGCTGGATCGCAATACGATGTTCGTACTCGCCGACACCCACGTCTTGAACGCCCGGCTGGCCAACATTGCTCGATTTGGATTCGCCCGCCTCGACGGCCACTCATCCGTGCAAAATCCTCTCACCGCCCAGTCCATCGGCATCGGTACGCCAACCGGTGCGAGCAGCCCGACCACAAGCGCACCAGGCATGACGATCGGTACCTTCACCATCGGCGATGCCGGCACGCCCAATGAGTGGCAGGTCACCAACACCTTCGTCTGGCAGGACACCATCGCGCTGACCAAAAGACACCACAACGCTCGCTTCGGCGTCGAGGTGAAAGGCCACCAGGTGGATGAGAACCAGCCTCAGCAGACCGATGGGCTGCTGCAGATCAGCACCTTCGATGACTTTCTGCTCGGCCTCAACGCAACACAAAATGGCAGCCCAACCGGCACCAGCAACGTAACCAACAGCATCGCCGGCGGCGGCAATTTTCGCCGAGATGAACGCTACAAGAATCTGGCGTTGTTTGCGCAGGATGACATCAGGCTGACGCCTCGTCTGACGGTCAATGTCGGTCTGCGCTATGAAATCTTCGGTGCGCCAACCGAGACCTACGGGCGGCTTCCGAACTTCAACGCGAAGGTCGCAGCCGGGCCGGTGACAGCGGCCGGCACCTACAGCGGCTTCACGCTGCCATCGAATTTTCAAGGCGCTGTGCCAACGGGCCTTGTAAAGACTCCCTACGCCGGCTTCTACAAGACGCCGCACGGGGACGTGTCTCCGCGACTCGGTTTCGTGTGGCAGCCGACCACGTCGCCTCGCTTTGTGGTGCGCGGCGGGTTCGGCCTGTACTACGACCAGCACTCCGGCAATCTGGCCGAGCAGACACTCTCGCAGCTTCCCTTCGCCACGGCACAGTTCGCTTTTGGATCGCAGAATTCCGGCGCGACGTTGAAGAATCCGTTCGTTCCATTAGTCTTGCCCGCATCCAGTTATCCGATCTTCCAGCCGCGCACGCCGGATTCGTTTCCGTTCATCGAAGGGACCAATCCGGATATCAAGGATGGCAAAACGTACGAGTACAACTTCAATCTGCAATACGCCCTTGGTCGCAATGTGCTGAGCGTTGGATATGTCGGCACACGGTCGGTCAATCGCCCCGGCCAGGTAGAGTTCGACCAGGCCTTGCTCGCGAGCCCGCAGCATCCGATCAACGGCGAGACGACCAACTCCATCGACAACACGACGGCGCGACTTCCGATTCAGGGAATCAGCCAGGGCTCCCTCTTTACCGACTCGGTCTTCATTGCGAACTACAACTCGTTGCAGGCTTCCATCGCTCGGCAGATGAGCCATGGCATTCAATTCCAGACTAGCTACACGTGGTCGAAGAATTTGGACGAGGTGAACGGCGAGGGTGGCCTCGACGTCTACGAACTGCAACTGCCCACCAACAACCAGCTGGACCTGCGACACTCGTCCTACGGCCTGGCCAATGACGACCGCTCGCAACGGCTCGTGGTCAACTTCATCTGGTCGACGCCGCACGTTGCCTCTGCTCCTATGCTGGCCCGCGCGGTGCTGAATGGCTGGCAGTTCTCGGGTATCGGGGTGCTCCAGTCCGGATCGCCGTTGAGTGTCTTCGATGGCAATGCCGGGTCGGTGTATGGCCTGCTCTTCGGCGAGGTCCGCGCCCAACGAGCAACCGGAAATCCCTCCATCAGCGGATCGCTGTTTTCGCGCGTCACCGGCGCCAACGGCTATCTCAATGCGAGTGCGTTTACCCGAGCGCCCGAGGCACCCAACGGAACCAGTCTTGCCGATCAGGACTTCGGCAACAGCGGCGTCGGCATCGTACGCGGACCGGGCCAGCACAACCTAGACATGGCCGTGGAAAGAAGCTTTACCATTCACGTTGAGAGCGCCCTGCGTCTGCGCGCGGAGGTCTTCAACCTGACCAACACA
Source organism: Rhodanobacteraceae bacterium (assembly GCA_025350865.1). Lineage (GTDB taxonomy): Bacteria > Acidobacteriota > Terriglobia > Terriglobales > Acidobacteriaceae > Edaphobacter. The sequence continues at coordinate 17,257 of JANXWZ010000080.1, read as the reverse complement.
CCCCAGTTCGGCAACCCCAGCACGAGCCTTGGCTATGGCGATCCAACGATTGCCAACCCCACCGCCAGCGCGTCGTTCGGCAGAATTACAAACGAGCAGGGCGGTCCGCACCCGCGCATCATCCAGTTTGCCGCGAAATACTCGTTCTGATGAGCACCGCATGGCCAGAATCGATGAATACCCTGCTCAGCTCGTCGCCGCGCCCGCTTCCCAACGTAGAGGGCGATCTGCCGTTCCGGGGCGTCTATCACCCGCTCGGGTTTGGGGTTGAGATTTGCACCAACGATTCCCTGGTACTGGATCAGGCGACGGAGATTTGGGGACACCTGAAACCCCGCCAGATTGCATCGACGGTGCAGGTACGCATCATCATCAGCGAATCGGGTGGGACCGACTGCCCACCGGGGCCTCGCTTCAATGGTCAGCGGCATCTGATGTCGCTGGTTGCCGATGCCGATAACTACGCGATATGCGATCTTCGGGCGGGATTCGCGTACGCGTTCCTGAGTCGCGCCGCACTGCAGCATCCCCTCTATTTTCGATACCACTTCCTTGAAGCAATGGCGTTAGGCCTCGTTTCCTCTGTCCATGCGCCGGCTCTCCATGCTGCTTGCGTGAGCGTGCATGGCAAAGGCTTCTTACTGTGCGGGCCGTCTGGTGCGGGCAAATCGACGCTGGCCTATGCCTGCGCTCGTGGCGGCTTTACGTACATCACGGACGACTCCAGCTACCTGCTGCCGGGCACCGATCATCCGCGCGTCGTGGGACACTCCCACAAGATTCGCTTCCGGCTGCACAGCCGCGAGCTGTTCCCCGAGCTGAAGCAGCGCGAGCTGGCTCCGCGGATGGAGGGCAAGCCATCCATCGAAGTTCCCACCGCCGAGTTGATTGGCGTAAGGACCGCGCAGGAGGCTCGCATCTATTCTGTGATTCTTCTGAATCGACAACCCGGAGCCGGAGCCACGTTGATCCCGATACCCTCCACGGTGGCGTTGGCGAGCCTTCACGAGAGCCTTTATCCCGTCGACGAAATTCGCCGCGATCAGATCGTCGCACTGGATAAGCTCAAGGGCATCAGGGCCTATGAATTCCGCTATTCCGCACTCGACGAAGCAGTACACTGTCTGCGTGAGCTCGCCGAGAATCCGGATCGGTTGGCATGAGCAAGCCGGTCTTGGAGCGCTATTCCGAGTGGAAGCGAACGCGGGCTCCGCACGGCCAGTTCTGGATCTACTTCGGCGCGGCGACCTTCTTCAACTTCGGCTTCTCGGTTTTCTTTTTCCTGTTCAACATCTATTTGCTCGGCTTCGGCTTGAACGAGCGTTCGCTGGGTCTCATCGGCAGTGCGATGGCGGTCGGCACGCTGTGCGGAACCATTCCAGCTGGGATCGCCGCGCAACGATTCGGCCTGCGCTGGACGCTGGGCGGCGGCGTTGCGCTGGCCTGCATCGCGTCCATCTTGAGGGTGATCTTCACCGCCCCGCAAGAGGCGATCCCGCTGGCAGTCGTCGGCGGCGTCGGGCTCTGCACCTGGGGAGTCTGCCTCTCGCCTGCAGTGGCGAGCCTTACGTCCGAGCAGCAGCGTCCGACTGCATTCAGCATCACCTTCGCCTCAGGCATCGGGATGGCCGGTGTGGGGGCATTCGCGGCAGGGCATCTGCCCGCATGGATTACCAGCCTGACACGCCCTGCGCTGAGCCCATCGGAATCTGAACGGTACGCTCTGCTGCTGGGAATTGCCGTGTCCGCGCTGGCCTTGATCCCGCTCTCGCGACTCACGCTGCAACCGGCGGCACCGCACGTCCGGCTGGTTCGGCCAACCACTCCGTTCCTCCGCCGGTTCCTGCCCGCGATGGGCGTTTGGGCGTTTGTTACCGGAGCCTTCCCACCCTTCGCCAACGTCTTCTTCGTACATCATCTAGGGCTGTCGCTGCAGGCGATGGGTTCGGTGTTTTCGTTCTCGCAGTTGGTGCAGTTTGCCGCGATCCTTGCCGCCCCGCTTATGATTCGTCGAACCGGCCTGCGCAACGGCATCCTGTTGACGCAACTGGCAACCGCGTCAATGCTCTTTGCCCTCGCGCGAGTCGAGAACGTTTCATTCGCCGGATGGATGTACTGGGGATACATGGCGTTCCAGTGTATGAGTGAGCCGGGCATCTATGGCCTTCTCATGGATCGTGTTCCGGCGGCCGATCGCAGCGGAGCATCGTCCTATACGTTCTTCGTCAGCGCCGGAACGCAGATTGTCGCGTCGACAGCAGTGGGCATCCTGATCGTTCGGTTCAGCTACTCGGCAGTGCTCTACGGCATTGCCGCTCTTGCTGTCGTAGCCTCATGGATGTTTCGCGGCCTGCGACCCGACGTCACGGCACGTCCGTAGCGGAAATGTCACTTCTTTGTCATGCCCCTTTCCTTCTCCGCGCTTTCAATCGACAATGGTGAACATCCGGAGAAGGACTTGTCACAGCAACTCTCGCGGACCGGAGCTAAAGAGGGACTATGAGCCTGATTCTTGTTATTGAGGACGACCCCCGCATTCAGCGCGCGCTGCATCGCCAATTCACCGCTGAAGGCTACGAAGTTCACATCGAAGGCGACGGGCCCGCCGGGCTTGCAGCCGCCAAGCGATTGAAGCCCGCCAGCGTTGTCCTTGACCTGATGCTGCCCGGTCTATCCGGCCGCATCGTCTGCAAGGAGATCAAGCAATGGTCCAGCGATACGCCGGTGATTGTGCTGAGTGCGATCAGCGAAGTCGCCGACAAGGTCCTGCTGCTGGAGACCGGTGCCGACGACTACGTGACCAAGCCATTCAGCCCGCGCGAACTGCTGGCCCGCGTGCAGGCAGCGATGCGCCGAACCAACCGCAAAAACGCCGCCCTGCCAACACAGTTCGGCGCGGTTAACGTAGACTTCGTCACCATGGAAGCGCATCGCAGTGGAGCCTTGGTTCCGTTGACCGCCCACGAATTCAAACTGCTCCGTTTCTTCCTCGATAACCCCGGCCGCGCCATCGCACGGGAGGAGTTGCTGTCCGGCGTTTGGGGACTCAGCTTTCACCTGACGACAAGAACGGTCGACAACCAAATCCTCAAGCTGCGCCAGAAGCTCGAGCCCGATCCCGCCAATCCCGTACACTTCCGCACGGTGCATGGAGTGGGTTACAAGTTCATTCCCAATGCCCAGGCATGAGAGAGTTGCTGAAGAGAGAACGGCCCCATGAATCAGTGGCGAATGCGAACAACGCTGATGGTGTCGCTCCTGGCAGTGTCCCTGGGGCTTACCGCGACGTGCCTGCTGATCATCCGGCTGAGTGTGAGCCAGGAGATTCGACGAGGGCTTGACGCCGACATCAGCCACTCACTGCACACCTTTCGCAATATCGCCGACCAGCGCAACCAGATGCTTACCCGCGAAGCCGCACTGCTGGCCGACCTACCCAGCCTGAAGGCGCTGCTCGCCACGCAGGACAGACAGACTATCCAGGACGGCAGTCGAAACTTCTGGACCACCAGCGGAAGTGACTTTTTCGCCGTTTCGGCAACCAGCGGCAAGCTGTTTACGTACTTCAACCGCGGCCCGGCGCTGGATGAGAAGCAAGTGACTAGTGGCCTTCAGGCCTGCATGGGCGACCCCGACCAGACCTGTCTCGTCGCCTTCGGGGATCGCCTGTACCAGCTTTCTATTCAACCCTTGTACTTCGGGCCGGCGACCAACGGATCGCAACTTGGCTGGATCACAATCGGCTACGCCGTGGATCAGGAGGTTGCGCGGCAAATCGGCGATGTGGCCGCCGCCGAGGTGGTCTTTCTGGTGAACGGCAAGACCTCGGCAACGACTCTGCCGCCGAACCGGCGCCCGGATTTTCACACCCAGAGCGGGTCGTTGACCGCCCCCAAAGCAGCTCCGCAACTGATCAACGTCGGCAGCGAACGCTACACCGCAGCGGGTGTTGTGCTGCCATCGGCCGGCAACGAGCACGTGGAGCTGCTGGTGCTGAAGTCGTACGATCGCGCCAGCTTGTACCTTCGGCAGGTCAATCAATGGATCGTTACGCTTGGCATCTGCGCGCTGCTCCTCGGCCTGCTGCTGGCGGCGGCGATCTCTCGCACCGTCACTCGGCCTCTGGAGGCTTTGGTCGCAGGCACGCGTGCCCTGGGTCGCGGCGATTTCAACTACCAGCTCACCACTGAAGGCGCGGTCGAAGTCCGCGAGTTGAGCCTGGCCTTCGATCGCATGCGCGGCGAGTTACAGCGCACCCAGAACGATCTGCTGGAGTCCGATCGCCTTGCCACCATCGGCCGCATGGCGAGCTCGGTTTCCCACGATCTTCGCCATCACCTCTCCGCCATCTACGCCAACGCAGAATTTATGAGTCTCCCGCGCGCCGGTGAAGAAGAACGCCTGGAGCTGCTGCTAGAAGTGAAGGAAGCAGTACGGGATATGACGGACCTTATCGAATCCTTGCTGCTTTTCGGGCAGACAGGCCAGGTGCTCCAATTGCATCTGGATTCCATTCCGCAGTTGATTGAACGAACCGTCCACTCTGTCCGTCAGCACCCGGAGTGTCGCGCCGTCAATATCGTTACTGCCCTCTCGGAATCCGTGGAGGCGGTGGTCGACGGACCCAAGCTCAGCCGCGCGATCTACAATCTGCTGCTTAACGCCTGCCAAGCGTCTGCGACCGGACCCGGCAAAGCGACCGTTACAGTCGGTCTAACCGAGGATGAGGAAAAAATCCGTATCGCAATTTCCGACACCGGGAAGGGTGTGCCGCCTTCCATCGCCGGCAGCCTCTTTCAACCGTTCGTCAGTTCGGGCAAGGTGAACGGGACCGGGCTTGGCTTGACGGTAGCGCAGCACATCGCGCAAGAGCACGGCGGCGAAATTCGGCTGGAAGAGTCGCCTCAAGGACCGACAACCTTTAGCATTCTCCTGTACAAGAAGGCTTTGCGCACTCTCGGCAGCTCTATTCATCCCGATGCCATCGGCGTCGATGCGTCGCTGCACGAATACGGGGCCGATCCCGAAGCGATAGAGTTGAGACAGGAGCACGGATGATCCGCCCACCCCACATAGTCATTGCAGGGCTAAGGCTTGCGGCCTCGGCATTGATTTTGGTGTCGGCGATTGTGGGGCCCGCTGCCGGGCAGACCGCGCCATCCAGTCCTTCGGCAAAGGTGAGCGAAGATCTGCGCATTGGCACGATCGAACGGCGCATCAGCGACCTTACCGACACGCTCGTGAAAACGCAGGCGGCGTTGCAACAATCGCTGGCCGAGCTGAACCAGCTTCGCGCCGAAATTGGCGTTCTGCGCCAGGCCAATGGTCTGCCCCAGCCGGTAGCAGCAGAAGTTTCCGTACCGGCGGATACGCAGGCCGTCCAGGAGCAGCTAGAGATTCAGCAAGCCGAGATAAAACAACACGAACAGTCCAAGGTCGAGTCTGCTTCCAAATACAACCTGGCGGTAACCGGCTTGGTGCTGGTCAATGCCTTCTCGAACGCCGGCGTTGTCGACAACGCCGAACTCCCCTCCCTTGCCTTGTTCAGGAATCCTGGGTCTTCCCACGGAAGCAACGGCATGACGCTGCGCCAGACCATACTCGGCGTGGTCGCCCGCGGTCCCGGCATCGCCGGGGCTCAATCGTTCGCCTGGGTCAATGCGGACTTCCTGGGCGGCTCCACGAACAACAGCTTCGGCTACACCGCGGTCCTGGGCTATCTGCGCATGCGCGATACGGCTCTCGGCCTCGCATGGAACAAGAGCAAGTTGCAGATCGGCTACACCAGTCCGCTCATATCGCCACTGTCGCCGACCTCCTATGCGCAGATCGCCGAGCCCGCATTGTCATCCTCGGGCAACCTGTGGTCGTGGTCACCTCAAGTGCAGTTTCAGCAGATTCTTCCCACCGGCAACCAACATGGAATTTCCCTCGAAGGCGGGCTGATTTATCCGCAATCGCCAGCCTATAACTCCGTTCAGTTGGACAGTCCCGTTGAAGCTTCGCGGCGGCCTGGGGTCGAGGGTCGACTCTCCTACCGTGCCAACACGTCGATCACGGCGCCATCTCGTTCCCTGGCTTTCGGAGTGGGAGCCTACACAGCGAATCAGTTCTATAACAGCGCGACACAGTTTCATTCCTGGGCGGTCACGGGCGACTGGCAGGTTCCACTCTCGAAATGGGCAGAAATCAGCGGAGAGATCTATCGCGGTCGCGCGCTCGGAGGCTTCGGCGGTGGGCTTTATAAAGACATTCTCAGCGGCACCGACCCAGTCACCGGCGTGGCACGTACCGTCCCAGTAGAAACCGCAGGAGGATGGAGCCAACTGAAGTTGAATTTCAGCCGATGGGTCGAAGTGAACGCGATGTTCGGAATGGATGACGCCTTCGCCAGTAGCTTCAGGAGTGTCATTCTGCCCGCCGGATCGAACGCCCTCACCACCTCCGCTCGCAACAGCACCATCACCGGCAACCTAATCTTTCGCCCCCGGCAATCCCTCATTCTGTCCCCCGAGTACAGGCACCTCGAAACGTGGCGTTACACCGGCACACCCTTTGTTGCAAGCATCTTCACCTTGTCCGCTGGGTATCAATTTTGAGCCACCGCAACCGTATCGCAACACTGCTTCTCGCCCTGCCGATCGCATGTACGATCGGCGCTCACGGCCAGACCTTCGATGTGTCGGCCCATGTCGACATAGTTCGGCACTCCGCCCAGACTCAGCGGTTTGGTTCAGGGGAGGTTGTGGTCTGGCTAGGTCCGCTCGATACCACCGGGTCGGACGCCGCCCCGCAAAAGACCCAAAACTATGCGCTCACGCAGAAGGATAAGGAGTTTCTTCCGCATTTGCTTGTGGTCCCTGTCGGAAGCAAGGTCGACTTCCCCAATCTGGACCCCTTCTTCCATAACGTCTTCTCGCTGTTCAACGGCAAACGCTTCGATCTTGGTCTATACGAAGGCCATAGCCGTCGCAGCGTTCAATTCGATCGAGAAGGCGTTTCGTTCATCTTCTGCAATATCCATCCCGATATGGGCGCGATCGTCGTCTCTCTCGGCACCCCCTACTATGCTGTTTCCAGCGCCGACGGCTCCGTTGTCATCCACGGAGTGCCGCGTGGACGATACCGACTCAACATATGGGCAGAAAATGTGACCGCAGACCGGCTGAGCGAGTTCCACCGCATCATTGAGGTGGGCCCGCAAAACACCCAGATCGGAACGCTGCGCCTCGAGACCAGCGGCAATTCCTTGAGCCATCACACCAACAAGTTTGGCGAACCCTACAAGCCTTTGCCACAACAACCTTACTGAGTTCGCGGAGAACCCAGCCATCCGGACAGGTCTTTTCCCAGCATCCCTTCAAGCTTCCCGATGTCCTCGCGGTAGTGGTCGATCAACATGCTGCGTTCTCGGTTAGACATCGCAACCGACCCGCGCGACCGGTACACCAGGCTGCGCAACGCCGACCGCATCGGCTGCGGTACGAGAGACCGCAAACCTGCAGCCACTCCCGGTCGCTGAAGTATCCGATTGAGATAAGGTGTTCGTGGCACTCTTTGTTCCAGATATCGCTTCGAGGTATCGGGCCTGAAGCTGCGATCCACCCCTAAGAACTCAAACACATCGCCCAGGAAGCACGGCCGCCGCGTGTCCTCGTAGAGCCAGACTCCAATCTGCGCTGCGGGAAAGACATCCCGGTACCGATGCAGCTGAGCGGCATACAGCCCGTACTCAAGAAACGGATGCAGCATGTTGATTTCTTCGGTCGCGCTGCTCGCAAGGCAGGCTCCGAGGTGAGCCTGGAAGCTGACTCGATAGGTCCCAGTGTTGGACATCTGAAGATATTGCGAGAAGGCACGATCCGCCGGATTCCGCAGAATCGCGATGATCCGGGCTTCGGGAAAGCGCGCCGCAATCCGCGTCGCAGCGGTCTGCGACCACAGGTACCCGGGCGTCGCTTCGCCGATCGCCGTCTCCTCACCCACACCTTTAAATAGCCTGCAATAGTCGGCCCATCCGGTGACGACACCCCCGAAATAAGGCTCCAGCAGTGGCGACGGCGAATCGAGGTACTTCCGCAGGTTTTGCGCGCTCCTGTCCCCCAGAGCTCGCAGTTCCGGTGCAAGTAGCTCTATCCGCATCTCCGGCGAAAAGTACGACGTCTCCTTCAGCGGGCTCATATAGACATCCGGGTGCTGACTGAGGTGGTGATAGAGCGATGTCGTCCCGGCCTTGGGAACTCCCACGATGAAGAAGTTTGGAAGCTTGCCTTCAGCGGTTGCCACGTGCGAACTCTCCCGGCCTCCGAAATTTGAAACACGTCACGTCCTAGCGAAGCTATCAGAACGAGGTCCCGTCAAAAGTCTGGATTCTGTCATTCAATCGTTAGCGTCATCCTTCGATGAGCTAAAGCCCGTCCGAGCCCCATGCTCTAAAATTGGGGAAATGGCCTTCCGATTTCAAGGTGTTGACTTCATCGCGTTCGATTCCCTTCTCTCGCCCAGCGAACTTCTGGTTCGCACCAGCACCCGTTCCTACATCGAAGACAACCTGATCCCCATCATCGAGCAATGCAATCGCGACGGCCGCTTTCCACGTGAGCTTGTGCCGTCCATGGGCGAGCAGGGTTTCTTCGGTGCCACGCTCGATGGCTACGGCTGCGCCGGTATCAACAACGTGGAATACGGCCTGATGACGCAGGAACTGGAACGCGGCGACTCCGGCATCCGCAGCTTCGTCAGCGTCCAGTCGGCTCTGGTGATGTACCCGATCTATTCGTTTGGCTCTGATGAACAGAAATCCTACTGGCTCCCTAAGATGGCGACCGGCGAAAAGCTCGGATGCTTCGGCCTCACCGAACCCGATTTCGGATCTAACCCCGGCGGCATGAGAACACGCGCCCGCAAGGATGGCGACGACTACATCCTCAACGGCGAAAAGATGTGGATCACCTCCGGCAGCATCGCGGACGTCGCCGTGATTTGGGCCAAGCTGGAAGAGCCCGGCGTCCCGCCCGAACAGTGGCGGGTTCGCGGCTTCCTCATCGAGACCGACCGGCCAGGATTCTCGGCGCACGATGTCCACGGCAAGTGGTCGCTGCGAGCCTCCGTCACCTCCGGCCTATCCATGCAGGACGTCCGCATTCCCGCCGCCAACCTTCTTCCAAAGTCAGACGGTCTCAAGTCCCCGTTGATGTGCCTCAGTCAGGCTCGCTACGGTATCAGCTGGGGCGCGATCGGTGCCGCCATGGCCTGTTACGACTGCGCCCTGCAATACGCGAAGGAGCGAATCCAGTTCCACGGCAAGCCCATTGCAAGCCACCAGTTGATCCAGGAAAAGCTGACCTGGATGGTCACCGAAATCACCAAGGCACAGCTGCTCGCGCTGCAGGTCGGCAGGTTGAAGGACCAGGGCAAGGCTGCCTTCCAGCACATCTCCATGGCGAAGAAGAACAATGTGTGGATGGCGCTCGAATGCGCGCGCTTGGCTCGCGACATTATGGGCGCAGCCGGTATCGTCGACGATCACCCGATCATGCGGCACATGATGAACTTGGAATCCGTCAAGACCTACGAGGGCACCGACGACATCCACACACTCATCATCGGGCAAAGCATTACTGGCATTTCCGCGTTCTAACTCGCTCGCCGCCACATGCGGCTGAACGATAAACGCACAGGCGTCGCACCCCTAAACCATGATGGTTCTTGAGGTTTTCGATTCAGTACCTTCCCGGGCATCCCTGTGGAAGGACCGTCGATGCGTGATTCGGCTACAATCCCGTGAATCGATTTCATCCCTCCAATTCACCATGAAAGTGCATGAATTTGGCGGCTGGGATCATCCCGGTGTTCATTCCCGGAACCGGCAGGACAGTACGCGTGGAAGGGACAAATTTTCCAATGACCAGCAGCAATCTCGGGGTACAGAGCCTGGCGGCTCCGGCGAGCGACCCCTCTGCGAAGCAAATCGTCAATGACTTCTCAATCCAGATTGCAACGGTCAACGGCTCCGGTTCGCAGTCGGCCAACAACGTTCTGCTGCGCAGTATCTTCCGGATGGGTATCCCGGTTTCAGGTAAGAATCTCTTTCCGTCCAACATCGCCGGACTACCGACCTGGTACACCATCCGCGTCAGTAAATTTGGTTGGGTGGCTCGCAACCCAGATATAGACTTCCTCATCGCGATGAACGCAGAGACGGCCCGCGAGGACGTTCTGGCGCTTCATCCCGGCGCCGGCGTCATCTATGACGAGACGCTGAATCTCAGCGAACTGCGAACTGACCTCACCTTCTACCCTGTCCCCTTCGATAAGCTCGCAGCCGCCACCGGTGCCGACGCCAAAATCCGCAAGCTAGTCAAGAACATGGTGTACGTCGGCGTAGCCGCTCACCTGCTCTCCATCGATATGGAGTGGGTCGAGAAAACGGTGCGCAAGCAGTTCAGCACCAAGCCCAAAGCCGCAGAGCTCAATCTCAACGCGGTACGTATCGGCTTCGATCATGCTGCGACCATGCTCATCAAGCAGGATCCGTACCTCGTCGAGGCGATGAATGCGACCGAGGGCAAGATCATTATCGACGGCAACGCCGCAGCCGCCATGGGCGCGATGTTCGCCGGCGTCACCGTCGTCGCGTGGTATCCGATCACTCCGTCCTCCTCGGTCGTGGAAGAGCTGATCGACTACATGAAGGACTATCGGATTGAAGAGGATGGCAAGGCCAGCTTCGCCGTCGTCCAGGCAGAAGACGAGCTGGCCGCGATCGGCATGGTTCTTGGCGCAGGCTGGGCCGGTGCCCGTTCGATGACCGCCTCATCGGGTCCCGGAATCTCGCTGATGGCGGAGTTTGCGGGCCTCGGCTACTATGCCGAGCTCCCCGGCGTCATCTTCGACATTCAACGTATCGGCCCATCCACCGGCCTACCAACCCGCACCTCGCAAGGCGACCTGATGTTCGTTGCGGGGCTGTCCCACGGCGACACCAAGCATGTGATCCTGCTACCGGGCTCTGTCAAAGAATGCTACGAGTTCGGCATCGAAGCCTTCAACCTCGCCGAGATGCTCCAGACGCCAGTCTTCGTTCTCTCCGATCTCGACCTCGGCATGAATAACTGGATGTCCGAGCCGTTCGAGTATCCCGACAAGCCCATCAACCGCGGCAAGGTGCTTACCGCTGAAGATCTCACCCGCCTCGGCGGCTTCGCGCGCTACAAGGATGTCGACGGCGACGCCATCCCCTACCGCACACTACCCGGTACCGAGCACCCTGCTGCGTCCTACTTCACCCGCGGTACCGGACACAACGAGAAGGCTACCTACTCCGAGCGTCCGGACGACTACGAAAACAACATGAACCGCCTGGCGCGCAAATTCGACACGGCTCGCACACTTGTACCCGGCCCCGTCCTCGAAGGCACGGGCTCCGAAAAAGTCGGCATCATCGCCTTTGGCAGCAGCCACTTTGCGGTCGCCGAAAGCCGCGACCAGCTCGTGCGGGAACACGGTCTCGCCACCGACTACCTCCGCATTCGAGCCTTCCCCTTCTCGACTGAGATGCATGACTTCATCGCGAAGCATGAACGCGTCTACGTCGTCGACCAGAACCGCGACTCCCAGATGTTCAATCTCATCAAGATGGATATCGACGCCGCAGACGTTATCAAACTGCACTCGATCCGGCATTTCGACGGCATGCCACTCGATGCCCGCTCCCTCACCACTCCGATCGCCGCACACGAAGGAGCTCGCTAATGGCTACGACCGCTGTTCTTCCCAGACCAGAAAAGATCAACCGCATTGGTCTCCAGATCCTCGACTACCGCGGCGGCAAGACGACGCTCTGCGCGGGATGCGGACACAACGCCATCTCCGAGCGCATTCTCGAAGCCTTTTACGATATGGGCGTCTCACCCGAAAGCGTGATGAAGATGAGCGGCATCGGCTGCTCGTCCAAGTCGCCCGCCTACTTCATGTCACGCTCGTTCAGCTTCAACTCGGTCCACGGCCGCATGCCGTCGGTCGCCACCGGAGCCCTGCTGGCGAACAAGACCATGCGCTCCATCGGCGTTAGCGGGGACGGCGACACGGCCTCCATCGGTATGGGCCAGTTCGTCCACCTGCTGCGCCGCAACCTCCCCATGATCTACATCATCGAGGACAACGGCGTGTACGGACTGACCAAGGGGCAGTTCTCAGCCATGGCCGATATCGGCTCCAAGCTGAAGAATGGCGTAGTCAACGATCTGCCTGCCGTCGACATCTGCTCCCTCGCAATCCAGATGGGCGCAACCTTCGTCGGACGCTCCTTCTCGGGCGACAAGAAGCAGCTGTCTACCATGCTGAAGGCAGCGATCTCGCACCGCGGCACCGTCGTACTCGATGTCATCTCACCCTGCGTCACATTCAACGATCACATCGGCTCGACCAAGAGCTACAAGTTCATGCAGGAGCACGATGAACCCGTCGGCGAAGTCGGCTTCGTGCCGTTCTTCGAAGACATTACCGTCGATTACGACCCCAGCACCAGCGTCGACGTTCGCCTGCACGATGGGTCCAGCCTGCGGCTGCGCAAGCTCCATGAAGGCTACGACCCGGCGGACAAGACCGAAGCCGTAAGAATGTTGATGGACTCGCACCACAAGGGCGAATGCCTGACCGGGGTCTTCTACGTGGACACGCAAAAGCCCGACTTTACGTCCATGCTCAACATGGTGGACGAGCCACTCGCAACGCTGCCCGAGGAGCGCACACGCCCGGGCCGCCACGTGCTGACCGAGCTGATGGAACAGTACAGCTAAAGCCGTTTTCGTGATGGTATCAAGCAGAATGATGGGAAAGCAGATTCCTTACGGTTCGCGAAATTCGTCCTAAGCCTTAGTGACCGACCGAGCCGACCGCATTCAGGATTGGCTGTAGGAGAAGGTTCGGCGCACAGCCAAGCAACACCGTAGCAGCCGCGAGCACTACAACGACAGCGACAGTAAAAGGCGGTGCGGGAGGCGGCTGAGAATCGCTCGCTGAAACATCCGCGTACACCCGCTTCAAAACCCTGAGGTAGTAGTAAAGCGACACTGCGCTAAGTGCGATTGCCAGCGCAACAAGCCAGAGCAGCCCGCCGGCCCGCGGCAAAGCTGCCAGTGCGCCGACGAAGAGATAAAATTTGCCGAAGAATCCTGCAAGCGGCGGAATCCCCGCAAGCGAAAGAAGGAAGATCAGCAGACATGCCGAGAGGATCGGAGACCGTTTGTGCAGGCCATCGAAGCTCGAAATCTGGTCGTCGCCACTTCCTTTTTCGACGATACCAATGATCCCAAACGCCCCGATGGTCGCGAGTGAGTACGTGACGACGTAGAAGATCAAGCCGGATAGGCTCTGCTGGGTGTGGGCGACGATAGCGATCAGCATGTACCCGGCATGCGCGATCGCCGAGTAAGCAAGCAACCGGCGAAGGCTGCTTTGCACGATGGCAACCATATTGCCCAACAACATCGAGAGCACAGCGACCCCAGCGACAATGGGCACCCAGCCCTGGGCGAAGTGCATCCCCATCGCTTCGCCCGCCGAACCGGAAAATGCGATGGCCAGAATCTGGAAGAAGACGAAGAAGCTCGCAACCTTCGACCCCGATGCAATCAGTGCTGCCACCGGGACCGGTGCGGTCTCGTAGACATCCGGCGCCCAGAAATGGAAGGGCACCGCGGCGACCTTGAAGCCAAGCCCGATCACCGTCGTGACCATTGCAACTACCAGCAGCGGATTCAACGGCCCCGCGTGGATCGCCATGCCGATCTGCGTAAAGTCGGTTGAGTTCGCGAAGCCGTAAAGCAGACTGAAGCCGAAGAGCAGGAACGCGGCAGACAAACCGCCAAAAAGGAAGTATTTGAGCGCAGCTTCGGACGAGCGCTCGTTGCGCTTATCGAACCCTGTCAACGCGTACAGCGGCAGACTAAGAAGTTCGAGTGAGACGAACGAGGTCAGCAGATTCTGCGACCCGACCAGGAACATCATGCCGACCGTAGCGAGCAACACCAGCAGGACAAATTCTCCAACATGCTCGGTAAAATCCGTTTCTACCGCGAGCAGCAGGACCAGGATCGTGACGACCAGTAGCGCGATCTGAACAACCTGCGTCAACGGATTGACGACGAACATTCCGTCGAAGAGGTTGACCCGCTCCGTCATCATTGCGAGCGCCAGAATTGCACTGACACAGCCCACCGTCGCAATGCCGACCGTGACACCGAAGCGGACTCGCAACGTAGCCATACGCAGGAAGCTGAGGTCAACCATCAGGGCGACGATCGCCGTGATGACGACAATCACTTCCGGCATGGCGAGGTGCAGCAGATGCGAGTAAGGAATCACTACCAGCCGCCTTTCCGCACGCCGTCAAACAGAGGCGAGTTCAGGGCCGGTGTGATGACCTTCAAAAGGACTTGCGGATAAAGTCCAATGGCAACGCTGGTGCAGATGAGAATGATCGCACCAAGGCGTTCCGGGATCGTGATGGGATCCAGAGGCTCGTGCGCTGCAAGCTCTCCGGGCTCGGCAAAGAAGGCCTTCTGCATCGCGCGCCACACGTACACGACGCCGATGACAATACCGACTCCGACAAAAACGGCAAAGATGGGGAACGCCCGCCACGCCCCAATGACGATCATCAACTCCGCAACGAACCCTGAGAAGCCCGGCAGTCCCATGCCCGCCATTCCGGCGACGACGAACGTGATCGCCGCGAAAGGGATCGCCTTATTAAGATTCATAGGTCCCAGCCTTGCCAGTTCGCGCGTATGTGTGCGGTCGTACACCATGCGGCCGACAGTTGCGAACAGCAGCCCCGCAAGAATGCCGTGAGAGATCATCTGGATAATCGCGCCCGAGATGCCGATTTGATTGAGCGTCATCAGGCCGAGCAGGATGAAGCCCATGTGGCTGACGCTCGAGTAGCCGATGACGAACTTGAAATCCTGCTGGACTATCGCCACCAGCGCACCGTAGACAATTCCGATGACGGCAAGCAGCGCGAACACATCTCGCCACGAGCCAAGCCCGACCAGCGAGAAGCCCCAGGGATCGAGACCGTGCGGGAACAGCGTCATCGCAACACGCAGACAGCCATAGGCGCCGAGCTTCATCACCACTCCGGCGAGCAGCATCGAAACCGCCGTGGGTGCGGCGACGTGGCCGGTGGGAGCCCATGTGTGGAACGGCCACAAGCCGGCCAGAATCGCGAAGCCAACGAAGACCAGCGGGAACGCCCAGATCTGGAAGTGTGGCGTGAAGGCGAATCCGGCGAGGTCATTGAGCGCCATGCTCTTTCCGCCCGCGACGACATAGGCGGCGATCAGCCCGACCAGTACCATCGCAGAGCCGATGAACGAGTAGAGCGCAAGCTTCATCGCACCGTAGTCTTTACGGGTGGAACCCCAGCCAGTGATAAGGAAATACTTGGGGACAATGACGATCTCGTAAAACACAAACAGCAGAAAGACATCGTAGCTGAGGAACACCCCATACACGCAGCCGATGAGCAGCAGGTAGAAGGCGAAGAACTCATTGGTCCGCTTATCGATATTCCACGAGAACAGAACGCCGGTCAGGGCAACGATGCCACTGAGCAGAATGAGACACAGGCTGATGCCATCTGCCGCCAAATGGAAGTTGATTCCAAGGGATGGAATCCATGCGTAATTGGCAACCTGAATCAGTTCGCCAGTCCGATGCGCGGTGAACGATGCCGCAGCGATCCCCAGCCCCGCGAGCGCAGTCAGCAGCGCCAGGGTACGTGCCAGGGTGTTATTCCCCTTCGGCACCAGGAGCTGAAGCAGAGCCCCAAAAAACGAGATGTAGATCGTCCACGCGAGCATAGGTCTTAGAAGTTCAGGTGCTGCACAAGTTGAATCACGGTGCTGTTGAAAGTTCCGATCACAAGCTGAGGGTAGAGGCCCAACACGAACATAAGCGCGATTGCCGGAGCCAGTGACAGCCGCTCCGCAAGATTCAGGTCGGGAAAGCCGCTCCAGCGCTCGGACAGAGGTCCCGAGAAGACGCGCTGAATAATGCCGAGGATGACGATTGCCGTCACAAGCAATCCGAGCACCGAGATCGATGTGGCCCACGTGACGAGCGGGAATGCGCCCTTGAAGATGAGAAACTCGCCGACGAAGCCATTGAGCCCGGGCAGGCCCAGCGACGAGAACAGCGCGACTCCCATCAGGCCCGCGAAGACCGGAGCTACGGCACGGAGGCCGCCGAAATCGTTGACGCCGCGATGACCGCCGGAACGATTTTCCATCATGGCGATAAACCAAAAGATAGTGGCGGCAGTCAGGCCGTGATTGAACATCTGCAGAAACACACCGTCCATAGCCGCGAACTTCTGAGCGACCAAAGCGACATCTCCGCCCGTGTACTTAGCGACGGCGAAGATGCCGAGCATGCAGTATCCCAGGTGGTTGATCGACGAGTACGCCATGATGCGCTTCAGGTCTTTCTGCGCAAGTGCGGAGTAGGCCGAGAAGACGATGGTCGCGACAGTGAGCCACAGCAGAGGAGTCAGCAGGGCCTGTGTCTGAGCCCCGAAGATCGGAAGCAGAATCCGCAGGAAACCGTAGACGCCCATCTTCGACATCGCGCCGGTAAGCACGATCGTAGTTCCGGTCGGTGCTTCGGTATACGCATCGGGCAGCCAGGTGTGGAACGGGAACAACGGAACCTTGACCGCAAGCCCGAGGAACGCGCCCGCAAACAGAATCATGGCGATGTTGTGCGGCATGAAGCGGTGCATGCTGAGCTTCGCGACCACGTCAGGCATCAGGTGACCGGACTGCGCGAGTTGGGCCAGCTCGATGAAGTCGAACTTACCGGTGACCAGGTAGATAGCCAGAAAGCTGAGCAGCATCGCGACACCACCGACCATGGTGTAGACCAGAAACTGCGTTGCAGCCGGCGTGCGCTTCGGCCCGCCCCAAATCTTGATCAGAAAGAACGCGGGAATGAGACTGAGCTCCCAGAAGCTGAACCAGTGAACGAAGTTGAGCGCAGTGAACGTTCCGAAGAGGCAGGTCTGCAGCAAGAGCAGGAGCGCGAAGTATAGTGGGACACGCTCTTCAATTCTCCACGAAGCCGCCATGCCGATCGGGACCACGATGGCTGACAGCAGAAGCATGAGCAGGCCCAGGCCGTCGATGCCCACGTGGTATTCGATATTGAGCGCAGGAACCCATGCGAGCCGCTCCTCGAATTGCAATGTGCC
>JANXWZ010000076.1 GCA_025350865.1 Rhodanobacteraceae bacterium | reverse complement strand
CGGATCACCGCCCCCGTCTCCGGAGCCGCCGTCACCGCATCCTGCACCGTCGTAAACGGCCCTGCCGGTTTCGCTCCCGGAGGAGCCACCGTCAACACCCGCGGCTGCTGGGCCAGTGCCGCCCCCATAACCAATAACCAGCCGACCGAAACCGCTGGCCGGACCACCCAATCATTCGTCGTCATTCTTCCCCCCGGCATCGAACCCAGCCATTCTAAACCGCGCGGCCCGTATCCTCCGCTGCCATACGCTTGACATCTATAGGCTCTTTGCCGCTATCCTCATACCCATCGACACTGCACCCTAAGCCTTGCTCTAACGCCGATTTTCGATTCGACTCCGCCCAGGCGCTTTGCTATGGTCTGACCTTAGCCCGACGATTCGACCAAAGAACTTCCAGCATCGTCATCAGGAGCACCGCCCGCATGGCCACCAAGAGCAACGCACTTTCCGACGCCGGATTCACCTCGAACGCCCCCGGTGCCAGCGCCAACTCGAACATCCGCTGGGTCGTCTGCGGTTTGCTCTTCCTCGCCACAACCATCAATTACATGGACCGCAACGTCTTCGGCTACGTCGAGCCGCTGCTCCATGACGTCGCCTTCATGGGTTGGGATCACGCCGCCGACAAGTTCCATCAGCCGCTCTTCGACAACAACTTCGGCAACGTCATCATCTTCTTCCAGATCGCGTACGGCGTCGGCTTCCTCATCGCCGGCCGCATGATCGACAAGCTCGGCACCAAGACCGGCTACGCCATCGCGATCCTCATCTGGGGCATCGCATCGATGAGCCACTCGCTCGTCACCTCCGTCGCCGGATTCTGCATCGCGCGCGTCTTCCTCGGCCTCGGCGAATCCGGCAACTTCCCCGCCGCCATCAAGGCTGTCAGCGAGTGGTTCCCCACCAAGGAGCGCGCCAAGGCCGTCGGCCTCTTCAACTCCGGCTCCAACGCCTCCGCCCTCATCGCCCCCGCGCTGGTCGCGTTTGTGACGGCAAAATGGGGCTGGCAGTCGGCCTTCCTCACCACCGGTTCGATGGGGATGATCTGGCTGGTCCTGTGGCTGCTCTTCCCGTACAACAAGCTGCGCGGGGCGTCCACCCAGACCCAGGCGAACCTCGAAGCCGACTTTGAATCCGCCAAACAGCACGGCGGCGGCGCGATTCCGCTCTCGGCTCTGCTCCGCCGTCCCGGTCTCTACGCCTTCGCCATTGGCAAGGGCCTTACCGACGGCGTCTGGTGGTTTTATCTTTTCTATCTGCCGCAGTTCCTCAATCGCAACTACGGTCTCTCGCTCAAGGAAGCGTACTGGTACATCGTTACGGTGTACGTCGTGTCATCGGTCGGATCGATCTTCGGCGGCTCACTCTCCGGGGTGCTGATGGCGCAGGGCCGCTCGGTCAACAGTGGTCGCAAGACTGCCATGCTGATCATGGCGCTGTGTGTGCTTCCGGTGGTTTTTGTCCCGCAGATGAGCCACATGTTCCCCGCCAATGCGTGGCCCGCGACGCTGCTGATCGCGCTCGCCGCCGCCGCGCACCAGGGCTGGAGCGCAAACCTCTTCTCGACTCCCGCCGATATGTTCCCTTCGACCGCTGTTTCAACTGTCGTCGGCGTAGGCGGAGCAGCCGGAGCCGTTGGCGGGGCCTGCTTTACGTGGATCGTGAAAAAGAATCTCTCCCTGCACCAGCTGCTGGTCTTCAGCATGGCCGCCGGAGCTTACCTCGTAGCTTTGGCTCTGTTCCACTTGCTTGTTCCTCGTCTGGGTGCCAGCCACCCTACCCATCCGCCCACCAACCCCGAGCTTGAGGCCGCCTGACTGTGAAGACCGAAATCCAGAAAGAAGCGCAGGACGGAGTGACCGGACACAGCCAGCTCACCATGCAGGTGGTCGACCACGTCCGCCAGCTCGTCGCCAACGGTGAGCTCAAGCCCGGTGACCGGCTGCCGCCCGAGCGCGAACTAGCCCGCAAACTAAAAATCTCGCGCTCCAGCCTCCGCGCCGGAATCGGCTTCCTCTCTGCGATGGGCGTCCTCAAATCCCGCCACGGGGCCGGCACCTTCGTTGCGACCGGCCCGCCTGCCTTGGATTCCTCCTCGCTCACCGTCCTCGGCGCTCTCCACGGCTTCCTCCCCTGGCAGATGTTCGAAGCCCGCCTCGTCATCGAGTCCTCCGTAGCCGGACTCGCCGCAGAGCGCGCCACCGGCGAGCATATCGCGGAGCTAGCCGAAGAGGTCGCCGAGATGTACGCCTCCATGGACGACCCGCAGGAATACCTGATCCACGACGTTCGCTTCCACCGCACGATCGCTCGAGCCTCCGGCAACCCCATCCTCGGTGCCCTGATGGAGACCATCACGGCGTCGCTGTATGACACGCGCCGAATGACCGTTGATAACTCCGTTGACCTCAAGGAATCGGCCGAGTTTCACCGCGAAATCTTCCGGGCTATCCGCTCCAGGAATCCGGTAGCCGCCAAGAAAGCCATGGAAGAGCACCTCAACCTCGCCCGCATGGCCCAGGCCGCCGAACCCAAAGCCACCCCCGAACCCAACTAAAGCGCAACCCAAAGTACGCGAAGAAAGACAGGAAGTTTCGCCACGGATGCCGTGGCGAAACCTGGCGCACTTCTCCGCGTACTTCGCGTTGCGCCTTCGTCTTTTGGCGCCCTGCTAAACTTGATGCACACCGCCATGTCGCAATCCCCGCCAAAGTTCTACCTCACCACCCCGATCTACTACGTCAACGCCCGCCCCCACATCGGCCACGCCTACACCACCATCGTCGCCGACGTCATCGCCCGCCGCAGCCGAGCGCAAGGGGTAGACACCTGGTTCCTCACCGGCACCGACGAGCACGGCCAGAAGATCGAGCGGTCTGCACTTGCGGCAGGAGTACCGCCGCAGCAGTTTACAGACCAGGTCTCCGAAACCTTCCGCGAGCCCTGGCGCCGCATGGGCATCACCAACGACGACTTCATCCGCACCACCGAACCACGCCACAAACAAGGCGTCCAGAAGCTCTTTTTGGCAATCAAAGAAGCCGGTTATATAGACCTCCAGACCTACACCGGAGCCTACTGCGTCTCCGACGAAACCTTCGTCGACGTCGAGCCCGGCTCGCCGTGTCCCGAGTGCGGCAACATCACCGAAGTCCTCTCCGAATCAAACTTTTACTTCAAGCTCTCGGCCTTCCAGGACAAAGTCCTCGCGCTGATCGAGTCGAACGAACTCCTTATCGAGCCCGACACCCTTCGCAACGAGGTCCTCAGTTTCGTCCGCGGCGGTCTCAAAGACCTCTCCATCTCCCGCACCAGCATCAAGTGGGGAATCCCCGTCCCCGGCCACCCCGACCACGTCATCTACGTCTGGCTCGACGCCCTCGCCAACTACATGACCGCCGTAGGCTACGGATCAGACGCCCCCGAAGACCTCGAAAAGTTCAACAGGTATTGGCCCGCCGACCTGCACCTGATCGGCAAGGAGATCGCCCGCTTCCACTGCATCTACTGGCCCGCCTTCCTGCTCGCCGCCGGAGAGAAGCTTCCCAAGAAGATCGCGGCCAACGGGTGGCTTCTCTTCCACGACTCCAAGATGTCCAAGTCCAAGGGCAACGTCGTCCGCATCGAGACCATCCTCGACGCCTTCGGCACCCTCTGCCCGGCGACACCCCTGCTATCCCCTTCCCCTCAGGTGTCATCCTTCGCCAAAGGCGGAGGACCTGCTTCTTCTTTGTTGTCATCCCGCAGCGAAGCGAAGGGATCTGCGGTTGCTTTTGGGATTAGCGTGGGGCTTCAGCCCCATGAATTAGCCACAGAAAATGAAGGGGCTTTAGCCCCGGCCCCACCCACCAAAGCCCAGCAAGACCTCTTCGCCTCCGACGTCCTCCGCTACTTCCTCCTCCGCGAAGTCCCCTACGGACAGGACGGCAACTTCTCCCTCGAAGCCATGGTCACCCGCTACAACGCCGACCTCGTAAATGGATACGGAAATTTAGTCAGCCGAACGCTCACACTCGCTAGCACACAGTTTCACTCGGACACCGTTTGCCCCGCTGAACCTTGGGCGTGCCAGGAATTCGAAGCCAACCCAGAAGACGAAAAGACGTCCGTCGTTGAAATGCAGAGTGGCACAGCATCAGTAATCGCAGAAATCTGCAACCTCGCTAACGTCGACTTCGATTTCTACATGCGGCAGACAGAATTCCACCTCGCTTTGACGGAGATCTACAGCAGGATTTCGGTTGTTGATGGCTACCTCTCTTGGCACAAGCCGTGGAAGCTTGCGAAATCGACTGATGGACCCGATCGCAAGAAACTCATCGAAATCCTCTACACCGCCGCCGAATCCATCCGCATCATCACCGCTCTCCTCTACCCCATCCTCCCCTACGCCACCGCCTCCGTCTGGCGTCAGCTAGGCCTGGGCGACATCGAAGAAGCCGCCCGCACCGGCCAGCTAAAAGACCTACAATGGGGCGGGCTGAAACCGGGGACCAGACTCGGTCCCTTAGCACCGATATTCCCCCGAGCAGACAAAGGACTCACCGCAATCATGATGCAGATGGAACAAGACCAGAACACCCCAATCTCCCACGCCAACGCAGCCCACGACGCAGCCACCAGCACCCTCTCCGAATTCCCCGAGATGTCGCTCGCCTCCGCAACCGTACCGCACGAACAATCCGTGGTCCCTTCCGTGGAATCCGTGGTGAGTACTTCGCCTTCCGACGCATCTCCCCAGATTACCATCGACGACTTCGCCAAGATCGAACTCCGCGTAGCCCAGATCCTCGTCGCCGAGCGCATCCCCAAGGCCGACAAGCTCCTCCGCCTCGAAGTCGATCTCGGCTACGAAAAGCGCCAGATCCTCTCCGGCATCGCCGAGTGGTACACCCCCGAAGAGCTCGTGGGACGCCGCATCGTCGTCATCACCAACCTCGCCCCTCGCAAGATGCGCGGCCTGGAGTCCCACGGCATGCTGCTCGCCGCATCCACCGAAGGCGGCAAGCCCCACCTCGCCACCTTCGCCGACTCTGCCCAGCTACCCCTCGGCTCCCGCCTGAAGTAAGCCTTTTTGGTTTGTCATCCCGCAGGGATCTGCTGTAGTACCCGCCCGAACAGGCAACAAGCAGATCCCTACGGGATGACAAACGAAAGGAAGATATCAAACCGGCGCCTCATCCTTCTGCACCCCAACCGCCACCACAAAATAATGCGCTGGCGTAGTCCCCACATTCTTCAGCCCGTGCCCCACCCCATGCGCGTTGAAGATGATGTCGCCCGGCCCGGCCTTCGCTTCCAGCTTCCCATTATTCCAATGCTCCACGCTGCCCTCGCGAATCAAAATGAACTCCGAGTGGCTATGTCGGTGCGGCGGGTGGGGCATCTGCCCCGCCGGCAACATCGTCTCATGCACCTCAACAAACTCCCCCGTCGGCAGAGTCCCGTGCATCACCGCGCGACTCTCCCCGCCATTGGCATTCTTCTTCACCGGCAGCTCGCTGAACCGAAACACCGTCGAAGTCCCCGTCGGATAATCCCCCGCCGCCTGCCCCTCAGCCGCCGTCGCCAAAGCTGCAAATGCAGCCGCCATCATGCCAAAATCCCGTCGATTCATCTCACTCATCCTGATCTCCTAAACCTTCTTCGTATCGCCGCCAACCTGAATCACAAAATACCTCGCCGTAGTCGTTCCGGAGTTCCATATCCGGTGATTTGTCCCATAAGCCACATAGATCACCGACCCCGGCTTGACCTCGTCCACCACGCCGTCGTGCTCAAACAAGAGGGTACCCTCGGCCACCGTCAGCAGTTCCGAGTGCTTGATCACGTGCAGCTCCACCTTCGGCGTCCCCGCCGGCACCACGGACACGTGGAAGCCAAGCGCCTCACCCGTCGCCAGAGTGCCGCTTGGCCCATTCCAGCGATCCGTGCCATTCGGCAGCTTGGTCAGTGCCGCAGCGAACACCTTTGACGGCCCCAGCGTTCCGGGCTCCTGCCCTTCAGCCACGCCGCACATCGCGGCCAGCATTGCAGCCACTCCAAAGTCACGCCGATTCATCTCGCTCATGCCCGCAATCATATCCTCGTAGACTGGTAACTGACCATGCTCATCGACACCCACGCCCACCTCGACTTCTACGAAGAGCTGCAACCCGTCCTCGACGCCGCCCTGGCCGCGAACCTCTCCGCCATCCTCGCCATCGGGATCGGCGACGGCCCCGCCACCATGCACCGCGCGCTGGAGATCGCCCGCGACCGCAGCACGACCTACCTGCGCATCTTCGCCTCCGCCGGCATCCACCCGCAGGAGGCCCACCAGGCCACGCCCGAGAATCTAGCAAAACTCGAAAATCTGGCCAAAGACCCGCTCTGCATCGCCGTCGGCGAGATCGGCCTGGACTACTACCACTTCGAGAATCCGGACATCGACATCCAGCAAGAAGCCTTTCGCGCGCAGATGAAGATTGCGGCTGCCGCACGCAAGCCGATCCTGCTGCACTGCCGCACCAGCGATCTCGCCACCCCGCAGGCCAAGGCTCGGTTCGGCACAGCCAGCGCGTCCGAAGACCTGCTCTCGATGCTCGAATCCGACTGGGCTCCGACCGGCCTGCCGTTCGTGCTCCACTGCTTCTCCGGCACCCCGCAGGACGCCGCCCGCGCCCTCGCCATCGGCGGCTACCTCTCGTTCGCCGGGAACCTCACCTACCCCAAATCGACGCTGATCCAGCAGGTCGCGACCGAAGCCCCCGCCGACCGCATCTTCGTCGAGACCGACGCCCCCTTCCTCGCGCCCATCCCCCTGCGCGGAGAGCTGAACCAGCCCGCCAACGTCACCCACACGGCGGCCTTCCTCGCGAAGCTGCGGGGCGTGACGCCGCAGGCCATCGCACAGCAAACCACCGCCAATTTCCACAAGCTCTTTTCGACGACCCCCTAAGGTGGCGCACTGAGCAAAGGTGTTGTGATTGGCCCACGGGTCGGATGACGCGATACACTTCGCTGTGCGCAGGGCGGCGATGCACTAACCGGGGCAACCTAGGTCTCGACTGCTATAGATGACCCGTTCAAGGGAACCAATCGATACGCATTTGAACGCTTGCGCGTTCAAATGCTTACCGATTGATGACGTAGAATAGACAACTACGTACCAAGATGCAGAAATGGCTAACACCACTCTAGCTCTGCCGATCTAGGGACAAGATTTCGAAACGACAAGGCTCATTGATGTGGTATTACCCACTTCAACAGCCTGAATTTTTTCTGACGCACTAGATATTGGTAAAGTTGTAGTTGCAGTTAGTAAAATTGAGTTCCGGTCCGGCACGGTTCCATCCGTCGTGTAGAACACGTTGTCATTAAGAGTGGCTGGAGAGAGAGTCACCGATTTATTGTCGGCGGAACACGCGCCAAAAACCGGTGCCGAAGCGGCAGTTGCAGCTGTGAACGTGCCTACTACGGTGTTACTCGGAGACTGATTTGGCGCGATTGCAAATGCCTTGATGATCACACTGCCGGTACCTGCCGCCCCGACCGAGATTGGACTTGAGTACTTAGCAGAGCTGGTGGTGGGCGATTCCCTGTTTGTTGTATAGTAAATGGTCGCACCTGCCGCGCTATCGGCCAGCGCAATGGTTGCGTTAGGAGCCACCAAGGATTCTGCGGTAGAAAATGTTGGATCAGGCGTTGTAGCTGCCTGAACTAGTAGTATGCCGTCCACGCACACGTTCAGCTGATCGAATGGAAGCACGTCGAGCAAGCTCCTCGAATCCTTCCAGTACATTTTTTGGTCTTCTTTATGCATTACGAGCTGCTCAGGGATAAAAATAGCAAAATTCTTCGTCTGCAGCTTTCCTATTAGGGTATTTGACGTAAACGCCTTGTCACTAAGTCGATTTAGTTGCGTAGAAGTGTGGTCAGGGGCTATACCTGCAAATGCTTGGAGGAAAGCTCCGTTGAAGTTTGCAACGGCCGAGCCCATTACATCTGAGAACGCTGTCAGGCCGCTAACTCCCGCGCCGACCGTCCCTATCCCTTGTAAAATATGGAGCGTCATATTCCGTGGATCATAGTCTTGGCCCTTCTCTGGGACTCCCCGGAGCATTGATAGGTCTTGACTCGAAGCTTCAAAAGTTGCGGGCCTCGTTAGATCATTCGAGTCGTTATTCAGCAAAACTGCTGGGGGAGTTAGCCTGCTGAAAATAGGCTTCAGGTCGACAACAATATCGCTCACCGAGTATTGAAAATCAGTGGAGGCGTTTGTTACCGATACTTGATACACCAAGAAACGCCTTCCAAGGCGATATCCGAAGTCGTCTGTTGCCTGTTGCGGAAACATGAGAGAGCGATGAACGAAAAGTATTCCTTTAGCTGCCAAAGCCCCCGCAGTCCCGGTGGCGCATGCGTCCGGAGTTCCCCACACTGAACCTGTAAGCTGCTGACCTTGACTATATTGTTGTTGACTTGCCGCAGCCTTGTTCGGTGCACTTCCGGCTTGATGTTGAGAGCCAACGTTGCCGCCTTGTGCGGGCGGCCCTCCTTCGACGGTCGTCGCCATAACTTGCACCGCTTGCCCCGCAATAGGTAGAATCACGGGTTGAATCAGTGTTTGCCCGGCAGCAATAGTCAACCCTCTGAGCTCGACTGCTTGAAAACCCGGTGCCACGACTCTGATAGAGGCTGGGCCTACAGGAAAATTGCTTATCGTAAAATTCCCTGCGGAATCGGTGGTGGCCACAACCGATTGCTTATTAATACCATTCGTAACAGTTACCGTAACACCGTGAACGGCAGACCCCGTTGGGTCGACTACCTGGCCATTTATACTGCCCGTGGCTCCAGCTTGTAATGCGGAAGCATCGGTTGAATGAACAAGAGATAATATAATTGCAAAAATCAAAAGATACTTGAAAGAAAAGGCACTAGGTCTCAAAGGCTTACCTCAAATTAATTCTCTGGAGTAGGGGGCCCATATTGTGATAGGAAGCGGTCACAACGCTAAAACGGATAAGCGCTGCACGACGTCATGCTACTAGAATTTTCGATCTGGTCAAGTAAATAAGCAAACACGGGGTGAATGGTTGGGTCAAGAACACGGA
>JANXWZ010000056.1 GCA_025350865.1 Rhodanobacteraceae bacterium | reverse complement strand
TGGGGGACTCGCCTGCGCAGGAAGGAATGTTTGCATATCAGCCATTAGCGGTACGGTAAGCTGCCTGTACGCCACAGGCAAGCGCAATCTTCACATTCCAAAGGATTCCCGTACCCTTTGAGATTCCTGTGTCGATACTGGTTCCCGCAGCCCAACACTTCAACCAACACTTGAGGCGCAGGGAACCTTGGAATCAACCGCATCATTATCTTAACAGTAAACCTCAGGCAGCCAAGCTGAGGATTTACCCCATGTACATCCCGCCGTTCACGTCCAGCGTGTGACCCGTGATGTAAGCCGCATCCTCGGAAGCTAGAAACGCAACCGCAGCCGCGATCTCCACATCGGTCCCAGCCCGTCCCACCGGGATCTGAGCCGCCATCGCCGCCTTCTGCTCGTCGGTCAGCACCTCAGTCATCGCGGTCGCGATCATCCCCGGCGCCACCGCATTCACCGTAATCGACCGCGTCGCCAGCTCCCGAGCCAGCGATTTCGTCAGCCCGATCAGCCCTGCCTTCGACGCCGCATAGTTCGCCTGTCCGGCCTGCCCGGTCTCGCCGACCACCGACGTAATATTGACAATCCGCCCCCAGCGTGACTTCAGCATGGTCGACATGCAGGCCTGCGACAGCAGAAACGCGCCCGTCAGGTTGGTCGTCAGGACGTCGTCCCAGTCGTGCCGACGCATCCTCATACTCAGCGTGTCGCGGGTGATGCCGGCGTTATTCACCAGGATTTCGACCCGCCCAAAATGCGCAATCACGGCCTTGGCGCAGGCCTTGATCGACTCTTCGCTGGCGATATCCAGCGCAAACGGATGCACGACGCCGCCGGCAGCGGCGATCTCGGCCGCAACCTCGGCTAGCTTCTCCTGGTTTCGAGCCGCAAGGGCAATATGCGCCCCGTTCACAGCCAACCGCAGGGCAATCGCTCGTCCAATCCCTTGCGAAGCTCCAGTTACCAATGCAATCCGCGGTTCTGTAGTCGACAAAATTCGTAGCTCCTCAAAAATCCATTCCACCACGGACGTCATTCTGGCAGAGCCAAAATCTCAGTATTTGCTCTCTCCGAACTCTATAACAATACGACCTTTGCACAGGCAGCGGGATATCCTGATTTCACCATGTCCGACGATGTCAGCATCCCGACTGTAGCTTCCGAACCCAACCAGACCGACGTCTACGCCATCCATGGTGCCGACCCCGAAGTCCTCGCCTACGCGATGGCGAAGTACTCGCGCTCCGCCCTGACGATGAAACAGTCGCTCCGCGAGATCAGCGCCCAGCGCGCCGAGCAATTTCTTAACACCTTCTACTTCCAGTACGGCCACCGCTCCATCGCCGACCTGGCCCACATCCCGTTCGCCATAGAGCGCCTGTCGTTACTTGCGGCAATCGCGTTGGTGGACGAGCAGCGCTGGGACGGCCAGGAGCGCAGCACGCGCTACCAGGACTTCCGCAAGTCCGGCTGGTTCACGCCCGAAGTCGGTGTTCAGAGCGAGGCTTACACCGCAACCATCAAGGCCCTCTTCGCCGCCTACGACCAGTTCTCGAGCGGCATGTTGACCGCCCTCAAGGCCGCGATCCCGTGTCCCGAGGAGATGAAGCCGGACGCCTACGAGCGCACGCTCAAGGCCCGAGCCTTCGACGTCGCCCGCTATCTGCTGCCGCTCGCGACCAACACGTCGCTGGGCCAGATCGTCAACGCCCGAACGCTGGAGACACAGGTCTCGCGCCTGCTGACGAGCGAGTTTGCCGAAATCCGCACCCTCGGCGAGAAGCTCCGCAACGCCGCCTCCGAGCCTGCATGGAACGTCCAGCACGAGTCGATCCGGCACTTCGTCCTCGACCTCGACGATCCCACGGCACGCGAGGCCAACGAGCTTCTTCTGCGGCCGGTCAAGACCGCGCCAACGCTGGTCAAGTACGCCGTCGCGAACGACTACCAGCGCGAATCCCGCGCCACCCTGACGCAGGCCGCCGCCGAGTTGATGCACGGCGAGTGCATCCATCCCGCGCCGGTGGTCGACCTGATCGACGGCGTCGAACCGCTGGAGATCGAGCTCGCCACCTCGCTCCTCTACCCGCACTGCCACTTTCCATACCGCCAGCTCCGCGACCACGTCGCCGCGCTCAGCCCGGCGCGCATCGCCGAACTGATCGACCTCGGAACGCAAAACCGTGGCCGCCACGACGAGCTGCTCCGTGCTTTCCATGTTGGGGCTGCATTGAAGTTCGACATCCTGATGGACATCGGCGGCTTTCGCGATATGCACCGCCACCGCCGCTGCACGCAGCTCCTGCAGGGCTTCACCGACCTCCACGGCTTCGACACCCCCGACGCCCCCGGCCAGCCAACGTTGGCAGCCGCCGGTCTCGACCAGACCTACGCCGACGCCATGGAATCGGCCTGCACCGCCTACCGCACCCTGCGCGACTCCGGCATCCCCGAGGCCGCAGAATCCGCCCAATACCTGCTGCCGCTGGGAACGCGCTGCCGCTCCATGTTCAAGATGGACTTTGCCGAGGCAGTTTATATCTCCGAGTTGCGCTCCGCGGTAGCCGGGCACTACAGCTACCGCCGCGTCGCCTGGGAGATGTACCTGGCCGTCAAGCGTCAGCACCCGGCGATGGCCGGGATGTTCCGCATCGAGGATGTCAACGAGCCGGTGGATTTGCTGAGAAGGTGATCGCTCTATGACAAAGGAAGACTTGAATGTACTGGCAAAGCGAACACTCGACGCAGCCTTTCAGGTCCATTCCACCTTTGGGCCAGGTCTGCTGGAAAGCGCATACAGCGCGTGCCTTATCTACGAACTGCGCGGCGTTGGGCACAGGTCAAAACAGAGGTGCCCGTCCCGATCTTCTACCGAGGCGTGAAAATGACGGACGTTGGCTACCGGCTCGACATTTTGGTGGAGAACGAATTGGTGGTCGAAGTGAAAGCGCTGGAGGCCATTGCGCCCATTCATCTCACTCAACTGGTCTCTTATCTCAAACTGGCCGACAAACGGTTGGGTTTCCTGCTGAACTTTAATGTAGAGATGTTGCGAACCGGGATCTATCGTCGCGTCCATCGGTTTTAAAGCTTCAACGCAACTAGCGCGAAGAAGTGCGCCAAGTTTCGCCACGGTATCCATCGCGGAACTTCCCGCACTTCTTGGCGCTCGTTGCGTTAAGTTTTTCTTCGCTTTTTCTTTGCTAAACCAAAAATCGATGCTAGACTTCGGTTGGACTTGCAATCGAGCACCATAGCTGGTTCACCGACAGGAGATTCAATTGGCTGACGACCGTAGCAAAGCAATCGAAGCAGCACTCTCGCAGTTGGAAAAGCAATTTGGCAAGGGCTCGATCATGCGGCTCGGGTCCAAGGAAGCGATCGTCCCCATCGCGGTCATCTCGACCGGCTCCATCTCATTCGACGCGGCTCTTGGCGTCGGCGGCGTCCCGCGCGGACGCGTCATTGAGATCTTTGGCCCTGAATCCTCGGGCAAAACGACCATCACGCTCCAGATCATCGCCGAGGCCCAGAAAGCTGGCGGCCTCGCAGCCTTCGTCGACGCGGAACACGCGCTCGATCCCGGATACGCAAAGAAGCTCGGCGTTGACGTCGACAACCTTCTGGTTTCGCAGCCCGACTACGGCGAGCAGGCCCTGGAAATCGTCGAAGCCCTGGTTCGTTCCGGCGCAATCGACGTGCTGGTGGTTGACTCGGTCGCTGCGCTCGTACCCAAGGCTGAACTCGACGGCGAAATGGGCGACTCCCACATGGGATTGCAGGCCCGCCTCATGAGCCAGGCACTGCGGAAGCTGACCGGAACGGTCGCGAAGTCGCGCACCTGCCTCATCTTCATCAACCAGATTCGCGACAAGATCGGCGTCATGTTTGGTAACCCGGAGACCACGACCGGCGGACGTGCGCTGAAGTTCTACTCCTCCATGCGTATCGATATCCGCCGCATCGGCGCAGTCAAGGAAGGCGACGTGATCGTCGGCTCGCGTACCAAGGTCAAGATCGTCAAGAACAAGGTCGCTGCACCGTTCCGCGACGCTGAGTTCGACATCCTCTACGGCGAAGGTATCTCGCGCGAAGGCGACACGCTGGACCTGGCTGTGCTGCACAACATCGTCGATAAGAGCGGCGCATGGTACAGCTTCCAGGGTGAGCGCATCGGCCAGGGCCGTGAGAATGTTCGCAACTTCCTGAAAGAGAACCGCGAGGTCTTCGGCCGCATCGACAGCGAACTGCGTAAGAAGCTCGGCATCGGCGCTGCATCACTTGCTGTTCCGCCGATTCCGGAAGATGGAGTTGAAGTGGCTGCCGCCGTCGTCAAAGGCAAAAAGAACTAAATAAGCAACCGACTGACGCGGATAGAAATGGAAAAAGACGGATAAGAGCAGATTCAGTCCTGTTCTTATCCTTCTTTTTCCGTCTTATCCGCGTTAGGTTTTTTGTCTTAAGACTTCAAAATTGGATCGCCGATGGGAATTACGGTCCGATTGGCTGTTGCGTTCAATACTTCGATGAATGCCACGAGCAGCGCATCGGCTCCGGTCACCAGTCCCAGGTATCCGCCAAATTTGGTCGTTCCCATTCCAAAGTCGCCGGCTGCAAGCAGGAAGAATGTGATCCAAAGCAGGAGGAAGATGCTCCAGACGGCTTTCGGTTTATAGAAGCTGACAAACCACATCAGCAGCGTGAAGATCCCCCACATCAACAGCACCACGCCACCAGCCGATGGCGGTGGAGCCTTCAGCCATCCGGCGCCGATCGTCCAATTCAGCAGCGCGAACCACCACCAGAACAGCCCGTAGGATGTGAATGCCACCATCCCAAACGTATTGCCGACGCGAAACTCCATAGCACCGGCGATGATCTGAGCGATGCCGCCGAACGCGAAGGCCAGCGGTACCACGGCTGCAACCGCTTCGTGGGGAAGTAGTCCGGCGTTGATGGCAGACAGAACACACGTGGTAAGGCCGAATCCGGCCAGTCCGAGCGGACCCGGGCTGGCGAGTTTTGGCGAGGACGATGCAGCGGCGAGTTCAGGCATGCGGAGTTGGCTCCTCGAACATTGGAAGATGGCATGAGACCGATAGATCGGTTCGCGCACCATCCTACACGGCTTGTCGAAGAGTGTCGTGAGCAAGAGAAAGCCCGCGATCGAGGTCGCGGGCTTTCCCTTACAGAAGTTGTGGAATTGTCAGTTGGCGGAGACGACCTCGGGTGCTGCCGGCACATAGAGTTCCGTCGGGTCGAAGCTGGCCTGCGGCGGGGGGGCCTGGGGTCCGCGTCCTTGTGGGCCTCGGTCTTGACGTGCTGGCCCGCGGGGACCTTGCTGTCCAGCCGGTCCAGGCTCGCCATGTCCCATTCCTTTACCCATACCGTGACCTTCGCCCATGCCTATGTGGCTATGCTGCTCGGCCTGAAGCTTCGTCCACTGGTCGGCTGTCAGGTTTCCGCGCAGGCTTAGCAGCATCTTGGCGTTCGCCTTTTCGAGGTCGGCGCGCAGATCGGCAATCTTCGAAATCTGGGCCAGGCTTTTCGCCTGATCCGGTGGGTTGGCATTGAGCAGCGGCTCGAGTTTCAACTGCTCCTCTTCCAGCGAGGCGTGCAGGTGAATCAGCGAGATGCGGCTCTGCAGGAACGTGTCGTCCAACTTCTTCTGCTGGTCGGCGGTCAGCGAGAGCGCGGTTACGACGGCGGGATTCTTCCACCACGTCCCCGGCGGCACGATACCCATTCCGCCGCGTTCCGGGCCATCATGCTTCATTCTAGGGTCCATGCCGGGCACTGCATGCCGATCCGGCGGCGCGGGAGCGCCCGATGCAGGCGGCGGTGGTGGAGCTTGCTGTGCGAGGACCACAGGAGCTGCGAGGAGAGTCAAAAGGGCGAGCGAAAGCGCACGATTGCGAATCATGATGGAGTCCTTCTTGGGTTGAGATTAGTTTTGCGTGAATGTATCGCTCGAACCAGCGGCTACCTGCAGGGGTTCGAGTGAAGGTGGAACAGAAGTGGAGAGATCGCGCTGGATTCCGTCGAGCAACGCATCGTCGGATACGGCGGCGGGGGTAACCTGAGCGGTTTCATTGGCCACAATCGGAGAACCGCTTGTACCGGTGTGGAAAACGGATACGGAAACTCCTATCAGCAAAGCCGCGGTGGCGAGCGATGCCGCCCAGAATCGCGGCGCGAGGCTCGGCTTTGCGGGGCGAACGGCGAAACTCCGCTGCGCGAGTGCCGGTGTCTGGGCAGCCGCCATGTTGGTTGCCGCGCCGCGAAAGTTGGTCAGCGAAGCCTGCAGGTCGGCAAACTCATTGCGGCAATCGGCGCAAGCCAGCAGGTGAGTCTGTGCTTCGGAGTTCGTCGCATCGTCCAACAGCGCGTACATCTGTTCGTCGTTCAGGTGGGTAGTCGAGTTCATCGGGATTCCTTCCGTGACTTGCTAGAAGCGGTTGCGTGGCGGGCGCGAACAGCCGCCAGCGAGCGATACAGGTGGGTCTTTACGGTACTGATCGGCAGGCCGGTAATCTCCGCGATGTCGGCCAGTTCGAGTTCCTCGACAAAGCGCAGCAGGAAGACAGTGCGTTGCCTCTCGCTGAGTTCGGCGACCGTCTCCCAGACCAGTGCGAGCTGCTCATGTGCGATCAGCGACGCTTCGGTTGAGGTGGACGGGTGCGGCAGGTGCGCGGCCAGATCGTCAGCCTGCACTGCCGTCTGCGCGACCTGGCGCCAGAAGCGAAAGCGGTTGGTCCGGGTGTGGTCGCGGACGAGGTTGAGCGCGATCCGCGTCAACCAGGTAATGGCGCTGCAGTCGCCGCGGAACTGGTCGCGAGCCGTCCATGCGCGGAGAAACGTCTCCTGCGTCAGCGTCTCGGCGGCGTCGCGGTCGCGCAGCGATGCCAGAATGAAACGGAAAATCCGCTGCGCGTACAAATCGTGCAGCGTCTCGATGGACGCGAGGGTCGAGTTGTGCGCGTTGGTCAGGGGCATCGCCTCTCGTTGCGAGTTGGAGGACAGTGCCGGCGCGTCGATAAAGGCTGTCATCATTGTGGGTTCATGGGTACTTCACAGGGATTGACGCGGCTCGCGGCGGCGGGACTACACGGCTCTAGGTTTTTTCCTCTGGCACAGGGTATGCTTCTTGCGATGAACACTGTCAAGGCGATTTACCCGGGGACGTTTGACCCGCTCACCAACGGTCACCTCGACCTGATTGCACGCGGTGCCAGCATTGTGGATCAACTGGTGGTCGCAATCCTCCGGAACTCGGAAAAAGGTATCCCACTGTTCTCCGTTCCGGAGCGCCTGGAGATGATTCAGGAAGCGGTGGCGATTTATCCCAACGTTACGGTGACGACATTCGATGGACTACTTGTCGACTTCGCTCGCCAAGTCGGCGCAAAAGCTGTACTGCGCGGCATCCGAGCCATCTCCGACTACGAATATGAGTTTCAAATGGCGATGATGAATCGCAAGCTTGACCCCGACCTTGAAACACTCTTCATGATGCCTGCCGAGAAGTACACCTACGTCAGTTCGCGGCTGATTAAGGGCGTGTTCCGGCTCGGCGGCGATGTATCGGCCCTGGTGCCGCCACTGGTGATTGAGCGCCTGAAGGCGAAGGCCGGTTGACGATTCCCATGACGATTCAGGATCAATTCGGGCAGATCGACATCTACGTCTTCGACCAGATACTGCGCGGCAACATTGCGCCGGGGATGAGAGTTCTGGACGCGGGCTGCGGGTATGGGCGCAACCTGGTGCATCTGTTGCGCGAGGGATGTGAGGTATTTGCGCTCGATGCGAACCCGGAAGGCGTCGACCATGTGCGGCAGCTTGCGGCACAGGTCGCGCCGGCATTGCCTGCGGAGAACTTTCGGGTCGGCGCGATCGAAGAAATGCCATTTCCGGACGAAATGGCGGACGTGGTGATCTGCAACTCGGTGCTGCACTTTGCGCGCGACGAAAAGCATTTCCTGGCGATGGTGGAGGAGCTTTGGCGCTGTGTGCGGCCAGGCGGATTGTTGTTCTGCCGCCTGGGATCACGGATCGGCATGGACTTTGAGCGGGTGCGCGGACACATCTATCGCATCGGCGACGGGGCCGAGTGGTTCCTGGTCGACGAGGCGGTGCTGCTGCAGATGACGCGCCAGATGAAGGGAATCCTGGTCGATCCGCTGAAGACCACGATCGTGCAGGATTACCGATGCATGACGACCTGGGTGCTGCGCAAATCTGTAGGTGCGAGTTTCCGATAGGATTTGAGTGTGCAACCTAACCTCAAACATCTGCTGATCACGACTACCGAGGATCCATTCAATCTCAAGTCGTGGAGTGGGATTCCGTTCTCGCTGCGGGAGGCGTTGGAGCGGCAGGTGGACCGCGTCACCGTGTTCAAGCCAGGGCCGACCTCGCGGAATCCACTGGATGTGGCAAAGAGGTTTTTGTACGGTGGAACGCCGCCGAAGTATCCGCTGTGGATGACGGCTGCTTCGCTGCGGAAGAACGCGCGCGAGTTGAAGGCGGAGATCGAGCGGACCAATCCCGATGCAGTGCTGGCGATCCTGGCTAAGCCGCTGGTTTACCTGACAAATCCGGGGCGGCCCGTATTTTTGTTTGCGGATTCGGCGTTTCAAAGCTTCCAGGACAAGTACACAGGCACGATCGAAGTCAATATTCGTACGGCGGATTACGCCCGGAATGAAGCTGATGTGGCACGCCGGATCGATGGCGTGTGTCTGGGGTCTCGGTGGGCGGTGGAGGATGCGGCGCGGGTGTACGGGAAGGAGTTTTCCGGAGTGGACTTTGCTGGGAAACTGCACGTAACGCCGCTAGGTGCGAATTGGCGTCCCACGATGTCTCGTGAGGCGGTTCTGGCGCGGGCGGCGGGGCGGGACTGGGATGAGATTCGGCTGCTGTACCTGGGGGTCGACTGGATACGCAAGGGCGGGCCGCTGGCCGTCGAAGTGGCGACCGGATTGCGCGATGCCGGGTATAAGGTTCGGCTGGATGTGGTGGGTTGCAGGCCGGAGTTGAGCGCGGACGCGATGGCTGTGGTCACCGTTCATGGTCCGCTGTATCGGACTGATCCGGAGCAGGCGGCCGTGCTCGAAGAGCTGTTTCTGCGCTCGCATTTTCTGGTCGTTCCCACG
Source organism: Rhodanobacteraceae bacterium (assembly GCA_025350865.1). GTDB lineage: Bacteria > Acidobacteriota > Terriglobia > Terriglobales > Acidobacteriaceae > Edaphobacter. The sequence goes on along the minus strand of JANXWZ010000056.1, from coordinate 30,979 downwards.
CAGGCGGAGTGCTATGGGATCGTGTTTGCGGAGGCGCAGGCCTTCGCGCTGCCGCCGGTTTCGCGCGCGGTGGATGCGCTGCCGACGATCATCGTGGACGGCGAGACGGGATTGCTGCAGGATGCGGCTGCTCCGGCGAGCGTTTACATCGAGCGGATACTCAAGCTGAGGGATGACCCGGCGGGGTATTTGCGCATGGCGACACGGGCTCGGGACCGGTTCGAGAGCTTGTTGAACTGGGATAAGTGCGCTGAGGAGATAGTGCGGCTGATGTCGGAGAAAGTTGCGGCTTGGGCTGCGAAGTGAAGCTTCAGTTCGTACTTGCTCTCGCGGTACCCAACTTGCGGGGATTTGGTCTCCGCGCTAGTTAGCCGTCGGCCTAGTGGCAGCCTGTATCGTGAGCGTCTCCACTTGGGCCTTGCCCAGTTTGAGTCGCAATCCCAATTGGTCCATCGATTGAAAGATGCCATCCAGGAAATTATCGTTTGATTGTGTAGGCGAATCACTCGCCAACGGCTCAAGTTTGAAGTCGTATACACCGGCCAAGCCCGTCTGGTCTATAACGAGACGGTCGAGGTATGTTGACAAACGCGCCGCGACGTACGACATTGAGACTGTTTTGCCGGTCATCCCGCCATAACCGTGGCCACCTATAGCCAGAAGAGGGGCTGCGTCTTTGCGGTTTGCGTCATCAAGTTTGAGAGTTCTTTCTCCCTTCACCAGCAAGTAGACAGAAGCCTCCTTCATCCGTCTGAGGAACCTAAGTCCAAATCTCTCAATTAGTAGTGACTGCAACATTTGGCGTTGGTCGTGGCCTAGTGGCGCATTGATGAACTTTGGATTCGACTGGCGCGATGGTGACGTGTCCGGGGGTAACGCCTCCAGATCGTACAAGTCCTGGCCCACCCATCCGGGGCCTCCAACTACCTGGAACTCTTTAAGGTCAAAAGCAAATTCAATGAGCATTTTTAGTGTGGACTGCTTAGCCCGGATTCTGCCTCCGGGGTAAACATATATGCCGTGGGGCTTGTAGTTATCTTGGATGGTCGGCTTGATAGTTGCTACCTCAAATTGAGGTAGTTCTTGACCATCGATGAGCGCCTGAGAAGGCATGACCTGCGATGTCGCCACTTGCGGACCACAAAAAAAAGGAGTTGTCAGAGCACAAAATAAAGCAAACCAAACTCTACACCTGCGCACAGACATGAATATAGGCATACAACCCCTTCGACACCGTCGTACATCGTCAGCCGTACTTCGTTCTTACTTTCAATGAGGCACTATTACTTCAGGAAGTGTGACGCGGAGCGATTTTTCGATTGAGCTTTTGGTGTCACCAAGATACGCACCTGGCCAATTATGAACTACCACACCATTCTGAAGAACAATAGTTTGTGGGGTTCCACGCAATCCAAGTGAAGACGTATCTGAAGCATCGTCGACAACAACGGTAGGGAAAGGTAACGGGTTCAATCGAAGGTATTCTGCTACACCTTTGGAGTCCGATACGACCCCGACAAACGAGTATCGGGACGAGAGTTGTGCGTTCATAATCTTGAAGCTGGTCAAATTGCGCTCGCACCACTTGCAGGTGGGGCTGAAGAAATAGAGAACTAAATTTTCGCGAGGGAGGGTTACTACTTTTCCGTCAATATCCCTAATATTCGCTAACGCAGGCCGTCCACCGATTGTTGTCTCTATATATCGAGTAAAATTTGTGGATGGAGTACGAAGTTTAGCAGCCAACCAAACGTTCATGCCAAGAGATATCGAAAATAGAGCTAGAAATTGTAGTTAGGAAAATGCTGTCACAGCGTAACTCTATCCTAGTCAATCGAAAGCGACTGAGAAGATTCAGGCTAGCACATCTCAGAGATTATGTCAAGAGAAAAGTTGAAACCAGCGAATACGTTTCCGCACTTAGGCGGGCGGGTGGCCAGACAACTCCCGGACTATACATCGGTTGCCCCATACATCGCGCTTCTGTTTTCCGCAATGAGTGGGCATTCGCGTAGAGAACCGTCCTCTTTTCCAAATGCACCCTCAATCCAGCCTCGCTCATTCATCGCGATGATGCCGCAATGAATGGGGCACCCAGAGATGTCATGAGATGAGACGACAGGCCGCACGTCCCAGAAGATTGGTCTAGCCAATTTTAGTTTCAATCCCGTACTATGACTTTGCGTTTTTGACTGAAATAAATTCGGGTTTGAAATAGGGGATTGAGATGGCTTTGGAGAATGGCGGACGACGGGAGTTTCTCAAGATTGGTGGAACGGCACTTGCGGCATCGGCTGTGGGTTGGACCGCGAAGAGCTATGCAGCGGTGCTGGGCGCAAACGATCGTGTGCGGACTGGCATTATCGGCTGCGGAGATCGCATGTTGGGCGGCGATATTCCCGCCTTTGCGCAGCATCAGAAAGAGATGAACTTCGAGGTGGTCGCCGTCTCCGACATTTGGAAGATTGCGCGGGAACGGGGCGCGGCTGTGATCGACAAGAAGTGCGGCAGCAAAGTCGACATGGTGCGCAACAACGACGAGTTGTATGCGCGCAAGGACATCGACGCGGTGATTATCGCGACGGCAGACTTCCAGCACGCGCGGCACGGGATCGAAGCCGTGAATGCCGGTCGCGACGCGTATGTCGAGAAGCCGACGGCGCACTTTATGGATGATGCCCGCGACTTCCGCGCGGCGGTGCACAAGAGCGGCAAGATCGTGCAGGTAGGCACGCAGCGGCGCAGCACACCGAGTTACATGGCGGCGGCGGACTACATCAAGTCGGGCAAGTTCGGCGACATCGTGATGGTGGAGATGAGCTGGAACGTGAACCAGCCGGGCCGCTGGCGTCGCCCGGATGTGGTGCCGTTGTTGAAGGAAGAGGACACGGATTGGAAGCGCTATTGCATGGGCCGGATCAAGGATAATTTCGATGCTCGCAAGTATCTTGAGTTCCGCCTGTTCTGGCCGTACAGCTCGGGTATTCCGGACCAGTGGCTGGTCCACCAGATTGATACCGTGCACTGGTTTACAGGTCTGCCGCATCCGCGCAGTGTCGTGGCGAATGGCGGCATCTACCACTGGAAGGATGGCCGGACCAACTGGGATACGATGACGGCGGTCTTTGACTACGGCCCGTTGGATGACCTGACGAAAGGCTTTCAGGTTCAGTACACGTCGCGCTTCACGAACTCGGCTGGCGGCGTGAAGGAGCTGTACTACTCCAACGCCGGCATGATCGACATGGACAAGCAGACGGTGACTCCGACCGGCGGCCTGACCAAGAAGATGGCCGACGAGATGCACATGGAGCCGAACCTGCTGGCACCGCTGACGCTTGGCTCGGACAAGATGGCGACGGATGCGGATACCAAGGGCGATCCGCAGACTGCGGCCAATATGCGCAACTGGATGGAGTGCGTGCGGAGCCGCAAGACGCCGAACGCGAGCATCGAAGCGGGTTATAGCCACTCGATCGCGCTGTGCATGAATGTGGCAGCGATCCAGACGGGCCAGAAGGTGACGTTCAACGAAAAGACGCAGCAGGTGATGGTGGGGGATAAGGTATATGCGTAGTTTGTTCCTGGCCGGATTGGTTGCAGCAAGCCTGGGCGGAGCGATCGCTTCCGCCCAGGTGAAAGTTACGCCGAATGAAGCTGGTCGCCGCGTGGATGTAACGATAGACGGCAAGGCGTTTACGTCGTATGTCTGGCCGACGAGCCTGATGAAGCCGGTGCTTGATCCGTTGATTGCTGAAGATGGCATCCAGGTGACGCGCGGGTATCCGCTGGCACCGCTGCCGAATGAGCGGGTGGACCATCCGCACCATGCCGGAATGTGGTTCAACTACGGAAACGCGAACGGGTTCGACTTTTGGAATAACTCGACGGCGATCAAGCCGGAGGAGAAGCATAAATACGGGACGATTCGGCAGGTCGGGATCGTATCGGCGAAGAGCGGCAAGGATTCGGGCGAGTTGGTTGTGGATTCGATCTGGCAGACAGGTGAGGGCAAGGACATCCTGAAGCAGCGCACGCGGTACGTGTTCGCGAAGCGGAAGGGCGCCCGCGTCATCGACCAGTTCGTGACTTTGGAGGCGCTGGACCACGTGGTATTCAACGACGACAAGGAAGGTTTGCTGGGGATGCGCGTGGCAAGCTGGCTGGAGTCGCCGGAGGAGAAGGGCGGTATGTTCATGGACGCGAACGGCAAGCCGACGCAAGTTGCGGCGGTGCCAAACTCGACCGCTACTGGCGTCTACGAGACCAGCGAAGGCGTGAAGGGAACCAAGGTTTGGTCGACGCGTGGCCGCTGGTGCCTGCTGAGGGGGCACAATCCGGAGGGGAAGGCCGTGACGCTCGCGATCATCGACGAGCCGAAGAATCCGGGGTATCCGACGTACTGGCACGCTCGCGGATACGGGTTGTTCGCGGCGAATCCACTGGGCGCGAATATCTTCGATCCGAAGGCTCCGAAGTTTTCGTACACGCTCGAAAAGGGAAAGACGACCCAGTTCAAGTATCGGGTCGTTTTGTATTCCGGCGCTGTTGGGGCAGACCAGGTGAATAAAGAGGCGGATGCGTTCGCTGCCGGTAAGTAGAGTCCTCAAAAAATCTTTGTTAACCAAAGCCGTGTTGAACCGTTGTATGGGCAGAAGGTAATTTCAGTCTGCTGGATACGAGGGTTCGACATGGCAAGATTTTTTAAGGTTGGGTGTGCGTCTTTGCTGCTGGTGACGCTGTGCGCTGGGTGTGAGCGAGCAAGGGCGCAGGCGGCGAAGCCCCAGGAGAGCGCAAAGCAATCCGTCGCGGACGAGGCCGTTGTGCAGGAGAATCAGGAGCAACTGATTCGATTGCTGCGGGTGAGTCCGACCTTGACCTCGGTGGTGGAGCGCGACCCGTCTTTGCTGGCAAATCAAGAATACGTGAACAGGTCCAACCCAGAGCTGGGACGATTTCTGGAGACGCATCCGGAGATCGCAAAAAATCCGGATTTCTATCTCTTCTCGGGGTTACCGGGCCAGGGCGGCAGGCGGGTTCAGGCGCTGGAGCGGAAGGTGTGGCCGGAGAACGACGGTTCACGGCCGGAAGATCCCGCGTACCGGTTGATTGAGCAAGGTGTGATGCCGGTTGCGGCGTTTCTGGGTTTTTTGGCGGCCATGATCTGGCTCATCAATGTGTTGCTGGCAAACCGGCGGTGGCAGCGCATCTTCAAGCTGCAGACGGAGATCCATACCAAGCTGATTGACCGATTTGGGTCGAGTCAGGAGTTGATTCAGTACATGGAGTCGGAGCCCGGGAAGAAGTTCCTTGAGGCAGCGCCGATACCGGTGAACTTTGAAGCCGATTCGAAGATGCCGGGCGTGATCGGCAGGGTGCTTGTGCCGGCGCAGATTGGCGTTGTGATGGCGCTGTTAGGGGCTGGGCTGGTGGCGGTACGGCATCATTTTGGGCGCGGTGCAGATAGCGTGCTTCTGCTGGCGGGAATTGTGATGCTGATGCCGGGGCTGGGCTTTATCCTGTCAGCGGGCGTGACGTGGGTGCTCGCCGGGCGGCTGGGTCTGATGCCGCCAGGTGCGGTGCAGGAAGGAGTATCGCGTGATCTATCGGTTGATCGGCGCTGATGCGATGCGGACGGGGCCAACGCTATGACCTGGGACTTCACACTCGCGCGGCCGGTCGAAGCGCTGGGTGCGGCGGCTGAGTTGCCCATGGACAACGAAGCCTTCGCGCAATTTTATGAGCGCTCGGCGCGGCAGCTCTGGGCTTATATAGCGCGGACGTCGCGCGACCCCGGGCTTGCGGACGACCTGACGCAGGAGAGTTTCGTCCGCTTTCTGGCGGCGAGGCGGCCCGGCTTCAGCCGCGCAGACGAGGGTGAAATTGCGAGTCGCAAGTATCTGTTCCGGATTGCCACGAATCTGCTGCGGGATCACTGGCGCCGGCCCCGGCAAAGCTCGATTGAGGAGCTTCCGGAGGAGATATTTGCGGAAAAGAGCCGCGAGGACCAGGCAGATGCGCAGGCGATTTTGGGCCGCGCGATGGCTGGTATGACGATGCGCGATCGACAACTGCTCTGGCTGGCGTATGGCGAGGATTATTCCCACAAGGAGATCGCGGAGATTATGGGCCTGGCGTCTGCGAGTGTTCGGATTTTGCTGTTTCGAGCGCGTCGAGTCGTTGCCGTTGAGTTGCACGCGATGAACGCGGGGAGGAAAGTATGAGCCTTCGAGCATGTGCGCACGAAAAGGAAGTGAAAGAGTTGCTGCGCGGCGGGCAGTGGCCGCAGGGTTGCGGGGCGGACTTGCGAAAGCAAGCTGCGGGGTGTCGACGATGCTCGGAGCTGGTGCTGCTGCGTGGCGCGATGCAGGGTATCAGGGCAGGGGAGATGGCGGCGGCTCGTCTGGAGGCTCCGGGAGTGATCTGGTGGCGCGCGCAACTTCAACGGCGAAACGCTGCGCTGGAGCAGGTGGCGAAGCCGTTGCGGGCGGCACAGATGTTTGCGCTGGTGGTTGTCGTCTCGTTTGCAGCGGGGTTTGCGGTCTCGGAGATGCGCCACAGCAGTGAGTGGATGGCGCGGATTTCGGAGTTCGAAAACTCTATCTCGGTGGCTTCTCTACTGTCGGGCTGGGGTCTGCTGATTGTGGTGTCGAGCGTGGTTTGCGTTGGATTGCTGGGAGCGGTGGCGTTCTTTGTCGCGTCGGACCGCGGTTGACGGCCTAGCCCATCGTTTGAGCAAGCCATGCCTCGCGGAGCATCTGGACGGGATCCAAACCGCGTTGCTCCGTTGCTTGGTCCGCCAGTCTTAGTTCGGCATAGTAACTGACAGTGACTAAGGCAGCCCGCGCCGCGTCGAAGGAAGGCTGCCCCAAAGTCGGCCTGGGCACCTTGCGTCGGTCGCGAGGGAAGACACATGGCCCGAACGTAGGCCACTCCTGCGGTTCGGAGTCGGCCGTTTTGCCTTCCACCCAGAGCAACGATGTTCTGGCCGGACTATGCGTCAGGATCTGCAAGATCTGGGCGCCGTCTGAGTAGCCACCGCAATCCATTCGGAATGGCAGCATATTGGTGATTGCAGCGATCAGGCTGAACGATCCGGCGTACGCGAGGATTCTCCACAGCTGGCTGTCGACGGGCCAGTGCGTCGCCGCGACAGCCCAGAGCAGCAACCCTCCGGTCATTAGGTTGACGAGCGGCCCGGCGGCGATCATGCAAAGTTCGTCTGTCTGCGGGCGATCTAAGCTGGTTGGCGCGACGCGGACCGCACCGCCCAGGCTGAACAACCCATCCCAATTCAATTGGAAGGTCCATTTGCCCTGCAGTTTCCGCCACTGTAGCAGTCCGGCGTTGAAGCTCAGCAACTGCATCTTGAAGTGTTGCGCCATCAGGGCGTGGCCGCACTCATGCAGCGCCGTCGTGATGAGGATGGCCAGGGTGAACGCGAGGTACCAGGGGATATGGCTCGCCTGCATGCCGTGGTTGTGTGACCACCTCGCCCAGAAGACGACCGCCCCCATCTCCAACGCAAAGGACAGCACACCGAAGATTCGCTGACCCCATGGAATGGTGCGATCCCCGGCGACAGGGCGGGGTTTTACCGGCGCGGCGGAAGATTCTGGAGCACCGGAACCTCCCTGCGAGAAGATTGCCAGACCGACGATTCCCACTGCGATGCTCACCACGCCTGGGCTGGTCGCGGCAACGACCCAATGACTCCGCCACAGCATGGCCACTCCTTCGATTACCGAAAGGGCGCTCGCTGCAGTGGCCCAGGTGTTGCGGTACGGGCTGGGATTGCGTGTGCTCCACCACGCGATCGCGTTCACCACGCCTACCGCGACAAAGCTGATGAGAAGGGCGCAGCTGGCCAACAAGGCGTGCTGAGGAATCCGTTTGAATTCTGCCAGCCCGCTAAGCCCCAGGAAGCAGGAGATGATCGCGTGCAGGATATAAATTCCACGAATTCGGCGCCGAATGAATCTCATAGTGGATGTAGGTTATCGGCGCTGGCTGGGAGCGGTCCATTCTACGAAGGTCCTGAGCGCACGAGCTTTGGTAACCGAAAACCGATCCCGGATGTAACACAACGTGCGGATCAGCCTTTATCGGAATGAATTTTTCTGAAAGACTATCGATATGAGCACAATGATCGCCACCAAAATTCTTACCGACCGAATCAACCGCATTGAAGTTTCAGCCACCATGGCAATTGCCGCCGAGGCGCTTCGACTGAAGGCTTCGGGTGTCAAGCTTTCTGACTTTGCCGCAGGTGAGCCTCACTTTGAGACGCCGCGCCACATCAAGGATGCGGCGATTGACGCGATCAACCAGGGCTACACGCGCTATACCGCCGTGGCCGGCATCCCGGAGATTCGCAAGGCGATTGTGGCTCGGCACAAAGAGGATTTCGGTACGGATTACGCCGCTGACGAGTGCGTGTTTACGACCGGCGGCAAGCTGGCGTTGTTCAATGCGATTCAGGTGCTGGTCGACCACGGCGACGAGGTGATTCTGCCCGTTCCGTACTGGGTTTCGTTCAAGGACATCATCCAGTATGCGGGTGGCGTGGTGAAGTACGTTGAGTCGTCCGAGAGCGAGAATTTCCGCGTGACAGCGGGCATGATTGAAGCCGCGATGACCGACAAGACGAAGGCGATCATCCTGAATACACCGTCGAATCCCTCGGGCGCGGTGATGGCTGCAGAAGACGTTGAAGCGATCGTCCGTCTGGCTCATGCGCGTGGTGTGTACGTGATGCTCGATGAGTGTTACGCGTACCTGAACTTCGAAGGCAAACCGGTCAGTGGCGCTTCGATTACGGATTGCAAGGAGCACATCATCGTTCTCGGTTCGCTCTCGAAGACGTATGCGATGACGGGCTGGCGCGCGGGTTTTGCGCTTGGACCTAAGGTAGTGATTTCGGCCATGGGCAAGCTGCAGTCGCAGTCGACGTCGAACGCGGCGACGTTTGTGCAGCGTGCGTCGATTGCTGCGCTCACCTCCTCGCAGGATTGCGTTGTGGAGATGAAGGCGAACTATATCGAGCTGCGGGATCGCATTATTGCGGGCTTCAAGACCATTCCCGGAATCACCTGCACCGTGCCGCAGGGCGCGTTCTATGTGTACCCGAATGTGTCGTCGTTCTACGGGCGCAATGGCTTGAGCACGGCTTCTGATGTAGCTTCGCGGTTGTTGAGCGAGGCGTTTGTGGTGGCGGTTCCTGGCGAGCCGTTTGGGACGACGGACCACATTCGGCTCTCGTATGCGGTGGCTCCTGAGGTGATCGACAAGGGCATTGCCAGCATGAAGGAGTGGTTCGGGAAGCTGGGGTAGGAAAAGCTCAACTGCTAGACGGCCACAGATGGAACGATTTGGGTTAGCGGCAGGTTTCCTCTACCATTGACGTATGGCACTTGAAAGCATTCGATTTTCTCCGGTCATTCTGGCGGGGGGCAGTGGGACACGATTCTGGCCGCGTAGCCGGCGCGCTCGCGCAAAGCAGGTGCTGGCGCTGGATGGCGACGACACGATGATTCAGCAGACGTTGACGCGATTGCTGCCAGTGGCGAAGGCCGAAGACGTCTGGGTGGTCACCAACCACTGGCTGGATAAGACAATCTCGCAGCAGATGCCGACAATTCCGCCGGACCATATCATCAGCGAGCCCTGTGCTCGCAACACTGCCCCGGCCTGCGGTTTGACCGCATTTCTGCTGGAGAAGACCGATCCGGATGCGGTTATCGGCATCTTCCCTTCGGACCACGTTGTCTCGAACATCGAGCGGTTTGCCGAGGTGATCCGGGCGGGTGTACGGCTGGCGGCGGCGGGGGAATACATCGTCGTGTTGGGAGTTCCGCCGACGCGAATCGAGACTGGCTACGGGTATATCGAGCAGGGCGTATTTCTCTCGGAAGAGTGCAAGGATGCGGTGCCCGTGCGCCGTGTTCGTCGCTTCCGCGAGAAGCCGGACTATACAACTGCGGAACGGTTCATCAACGCGGGGAACTACGCGTGGAACGGCGGAATCTTCCTGTGGAGCGCGCGAACGCTGGCCAATGCGATTCGCGAACACGCACCTGATATGGCTCCGCATCTGGAGGCCATCGCGGCTGCTCATGGAACGCCTGAATTCGAGAAGGTTTTTGCCGAGGAGTATCCCAAGTGCGAGAACATTTCGGTCGACTATGCGGTGCTGGAGCCGCGGTCGGCCAAGGGCGAGAATCGGTCGAACATTTTCTGCCTGCCGGCGGACTTCGGTTGGAACGACCTTGGATCGTGGGCGTCGCTGCATGAACATTTGGGCGCGTCGGGTGACGAAAATGTGATTGACGGCGGTACCAGCGGGATCGCTGCCATCCAATCCAAGGGCAATTATGTATACGCGCCCGGCAAGCTGGTGGCGCTGCTGGGAGTGAGTGGGTTGGTGGTTGTCGAGACCGACGATGCGCTGCTGATTACAACGCGGGAACGCTCGCAGGATGTCAGCAAGATTGTGCGCATGGTGCATAACGAGTTGAAGCGCGAAGATCTAATTTAGAGGCAGTTGGTGGTTGTTAGCCAGTGCAAAGGCAAATACTGAGATTCTGGCTTCGGCAGAATGACGTGCTTTCGAGGTTGATGTAGATGAGCGTAATCAAGTTTGGGACGGATGGCTGGCGCGGCATTATCGCGGACGACTTTACGCATGAGAATGTACGGGTGGCAGCCCGGGCGATTGCACACTATGTGCTGTCCGAAGAGGATGCGGCGAAGGGCGTATGCATCGGGTGGGACACGCGGTTCAAGTCGCAGGCGTTCGCCCGGATCGTGGGTGAAGTGCTGGCGGAGGCTGGGATCCCGGTTTTACTGGCGGATCGCATTACACCGACGCCGGCGCTGTCGTTCGCAGTACGCGAGCGCGGAGCGGCGGGCGGCGTGATGATTACTTCCAGCCACAACCCGGCCGAGTGGAATGGCGTGAAGTACAAAGCCAGCTATGGTGGATCGGGGAAGCCTTCGATCATCACGGCCATTGAGACGTATCTCGACAAGCCGCTCGATGCGGCGGCGGAGCGCGGTCTGATCGAAGAGGTGGACTTCAACCCACCGTACATTGCCGCGATCGAGAAGTTCGCCGACCTTCCTGCCATCAAGGCTTCCGGCTATCGCTTTCTCCATGACTGTATGTATGGCGCGGGACGCGGGATTCTGGCAGGGATCTTTAAGCGAGCGGAGATTCCGTTTGTGGAGATGCGGTCGGAGATCAACCCGGCGTTTCCGGGGATTAATCCGGAACCGATTCTGCCGCACATCGCAGAGACGCAGGTAAGGGTCCAGTCGGAAAAGTGCGACGCCGGGTTCATCACCGATGGCGATGCAGACCGCATTGGCGCAGTCGACGAGCATGGCAACGTGGTGGACGCGCACAAGATCTTTGCGATCCTGCTGAAGTGGCTGCTCGAAACGAAGCAGTGGCCGGGCGAGGTGACGCGGGCCTTCAACACCACCAAGATGCTGGACCGCATTGCCGCCAAGCACGGGCGCAAGCTACACGAGCATGGCATCGGCTTCAAGTATGTCTGCGACCTGATGCTGACCGAAGACATCCTGATCGGCGGCGAGGAGTCTGGCGGTGTCGGGATCAAACGCCATCTGCCGGAGCGCGATGGGCTGCTGAACTCGTTACTGCTGGCGAACGTGATGGCAGATGAGAAAAAGACGCTCGGCCAACTTGTTGCATCGCTGCAAGAGGAATTTGGCGAGCATCAGTATGGCCGCATCGACATGCATATCAGCGACGAGTTGAAGCGGTCGGCGATACGCCGGGCGGGCGCGACGAAGGTCGGGGATGAATTCGCAGGGATGAGGGTGCTGAAGGTGGAGACGCTGGATGGCATCAAATTCTTCCTGGAGAACACGGCTTGTGCAGACAAGCCAAACGCCGCTGAGACCTGGCTGCTGCTGCGGGCCAGTGGTACGGAGCCTCTACTGCGTGTCTATTGCGAGAGCTGCTCGGTGGAGAGTGTCGCCGAGGTGTTGAAGGTGGCGGAGAAGTTTGTGTTGGCTGCTTGAATAGAGCAAGCCACCACGGATTTGCACGGATCGGCGCGGATAAATGCGAGAAGCAGATTCCTCCGTTGCACTGCGGAATCACAACAAAAGAATGAGATGACAAGGGATTGGGTGGGTTGTGATCGTTTCAACGAAGGGTCTGCTGTTCGATATGGATGGGGTGCTGATCAGCTCCATTGGGTCGGTGAATCGTTGTTGGCGGCGCTGGGCGGCGCACTATGGGGTTCCGAATGCCGAGCAGTTTGAGATTTCGCATGGAACGCGGGCGGTGGATGTAATGTTGGGGCTCCGTCCGGATTTCACGGACGATCAGGCTCGCGAAGGCCTCAAACTGATCGAGGACATGGAGATTGACGATGTGGACGATCTTCTCGTTCTGCCCGGCGTCCGGGAGTTGCTGAACTCCTTGCCGGTGGAGCGTTGGACGATTGTCACTTCAGCCACGCGGCGGCTCATGGTGGCTCGGCTGAAGGCTGCCGGGCTCCCACAGCCAGCGCGAATGATTACCGGCAGCGATGTGGTCAACGGCAAGCCGCATCCCGAGCCTTACATCAGTGGGGCTCGGATTCTGGGCCTGGAGCCAGCGGATTGTGTCGTGATCGAAGATGCGCCCACCGGGGTGGGGTCGGGCAAGGCTGCGGGTAGCCGGGTGTTGGGCGTGTTGGGAACACATGCGGCTGAGGATCTTTATGGGGCCGGGGCGGAGTGGGTAGTGGGCTCGCTGACCGGGTTGAAGGCCACGGCGGCAGGGGATGAAGTAGCGCTGGAGTTTCAATCGATCTGAGTTTGCCACCATTCGGCGACCTGGCGAGTCCGTATAAGCTAAGGGCTGGCCCGGGGGTGGAGATGCTTCGTTCGGCAAGGGTAACGCGGCATTTTGCAAACCTCCTTCTGGTGCTCTCCACGATGGGGCTATTGGCGCAAGGGGTGGACAGTTCTGGGACCGCCCCGAGGTCCGGGACGCTGACCATCTGGGTCGTGCTGCACAATCCCAGCCCGCGGCCCAGGAATCGTATGGCGGGCGGGAGTGCACCGATCGTTCCGCAGTATCAGGAAAAAACTATGGCGGAATTCGGGCAGACCGCCGGGTCAGTTGGGCAGACAGCGGGTTCAGTTGGGCAGACGGCGGGTAGTTTCGGCGAGACTGCCGGCTCTACAGGCCAGACGGCTGGAAGCACGGGCCAAACTGTGGGAAGCTTCGGGCAGGCGGCTAGCACTGTAGGCAAAAATGCGGGCGATGCCGGCCAGACGGTGGGGAGCTTCGGCGTCTCCACCAACGACTTGCCTGCGGCAGCCGCGGCAGCCAACGCGATCCGCAGCGGCACGGTCAGGCACGATCCGCAGTGGGATAGTTTTGAGCGCAGCGTCGAGCAACGGTTCTCGCAACTACAGGTGCACTTCGACGATGTTTACGACGACGATCTGCCGTCGCGACTACAGGCGGTGGCTGGAACGCAGTATGCGCCCGACGCGCTGGTGGGCGGCCCGCTGCCTGTCGGCTGGTCGCGGGCTAATAGCAGCGCCGTAGCACAGTATGGAATGGTGTCGCGGGTGGTCGCCGTCTACCACCCGCAGACCGAAGATGACGGTCCGCTGCTACGCCCGAAGTTCGACCCCGAGGCCGCGGTTCTGGCCGTGGGTGGCCGCGGCCCTGCGGCTGCCCGGTCGATGTATCTGTGGCTGGAGGATGCCGGGGAGAGGACTCTCTATCGGCCATCGTCGGCAGACGATGCGGCTGCCGTAGCGGTGGCTGACCGTGCCTTCAGAAACGCGATTGGCGACGGCGGCGGCACGCAGGTGGAAGCTACGGCCGGACATATCCGTGTCGGATTCGCTGTATTGGCGTTGCGCGCGGTTGGATATGGTCAGCGGGACTTCAGCGTTGCTTTTGGACTGGCAGTTTTGCGCAGGGCCACGAGTGGCCGGTGGGAAATACTGCAGCTATCTCCGAACATGACGCGACCAATGCAGCGCAACGCGTACGACGTGCTCAGCCAGGCGACGCTGGGCAAAGCTGAATCGAATCCGCTGGAAAATGAGAGCCCGAAGCCGTTGGGTATTTCGCAGGCTGCACCGCCGGATGGGGATGTGCGGTCGCCACAGCCGCAACTTTGGTGGGACAACCGGGGCGGCGCTTCGCTGCAGGTGGTCGAGTGGGCGCTCGGAGAGGGCGCGACGAATCTGTTCTTTGTACGCGACGCGAATTCGCGCCTGCGGACCGCCGTTGTAGGGAAGTTTGCGCGTGCTAAGGGACGCTATCGGTGGAGGGTATGGTCGGTGGGGGCGGATGGGGCAGTGGTCTTTAGCGAGTGGCGGACGCTGATCGTGGTGAGCACCTAGAGCTCGGCTCGGTCGCGAAGGATTTCCTCGACTCGCTTCAGGTCTTCCTCGGTGTCGACCCCGATGGTGTCGAAGTCGGTTTCGGCCACGTAGACGGAGATGTTGTTTTCGAGGAAGCGCAGTTGTTCCAACCGCTCGGTGAGTTCGAGGAAACTTGGCGCGAGTGCGTGGAACTGGTTCAGTGCCGCGGCACGGTAGGCGTAGATGCCGAGATGTTTCCAGACCGGCGGACCGATGCCGTCACGGTCGTATGGCACGGTGGACCGCGAAAAGTAAAGCGCACGACCGTCGATCGCGGTCACCACCTTTACTGCATTGGGGTTCGCGATATTTGGCGGCGCACACCGCACTTTCAGCGTCGTGACGTCGGCGGCCGACGAAGCGAACGGGGCAAGCAGGGCCGTCAGGTGTTCGGGGCGCAGAAGTGGCTCGTCGCCCTGGATGTTCACGTAGATGTCCGCCGGATGCGTCTGGGCGACCGCGTGGACGCGATCGGAACCGCTGGGAAGGTCGGGGCTGGTCATCACCACGGGCATGTTGTGCTGCTTGCACAACGCTTCAACTTCCTCGGAGTCGGTGGCGATCAGGAGGTCGTCAAGCTGCGGGCAGGCGCGAGCAGCGTCGTAGACCCACGCCAGCATGGGACGTCCGGCGATCTCTCGCAGGACCTTGCGGTGGAGACGGGTGGAGGCGAGGCGGGCTGGTATGACGCCCAGCGTACGGACAGGATTGGTCAAGTTAGGCAATGATAATGGGACCGCAGATGCATTTGGCTTCATGCCAATCAGGCACTATTGGGGGACTCTATGTCAACGCAACCTGAGGTTGAGATTGTTTCGGTGGAGTGAATCGATGGGGCCGAGGTCCTTGTGGAGTTTTCGGATTCCACCGATGCGGTCTTTACGACCCGCCAGCTCCTGGACGCGGCCACCAATCGGCGGCCGCTGGAAGCGAAGGAAGGAAGCAGCGGCCTGGTTCAGTGATGCGGTTTGACCGCGCCCGGCGCGGCTCGTATCATGGGAGATAGCGGCACTGCGGAACCCGAATGCAGGTGCGGCTCCCCCTCTCCACCCACACCAGGCGGTGTAGCTCAGATGGTTAGAGCGACGGACTCATAACCCGTAGGTCGACAGTTCGATTCTGTCCACCGCCACCAACATTCATACGTGTTTGAGAAAGCGTTGCTGGATGAGGCCGGGCAGGGATTCGTCGGCGTTCTTCCACAGCTCGTCGTTAAAGATTTCCACTTCAATAGGTCCGGTGTAGCCGGTGGCATCGACGGCTTCGCGCAGTTTGCGAATCTCGATGACGCCGTCGCCCATCATGCCACGACCCATCAGGATGCCGGGCAGGGGAACGGGCCAGTCGGAGACGTGGAAGCCGACGATGCGGGGGCCGGCGCGCTTGATTTGCGGGTAGATCTCAGGGTCCCACCAGACGTGGAAGACATCGACGACGACGCCGGCGTTAGGGCTGCCGAGATGTTCCGCCATGTCGGTTGCCTGTTTGAGCGTGACGACGACGGAGCGTTCGGCTGCGTACATCGGATGGAGTGGCTCGATCCCCAGCGTGATGCCCGCCTTCTCGGCGTCGGGCAGGACTTCGGCGAGGCCGTCGAGGACCGTGGCGCGAGCGTCTTCAAGGGTCTGGCCGTTGGCGGGGCCGCATACCATCACCAGTACCGGTGCGCCCAGAATTGCGGCTTCTTCGATTGCGCGGCGGTTGTCGGCGATGCGCTGGCGGCGGTCTTCCGGCGTTGGGCCGGAGAACCAGCCGCCACGACAGAGGCTGGAGACTTTGAGGCCCTCGCGACGCATCGAGGCGGCGGCTTTCGTTGGGTCGCCGTCGAGTTTGTGCCGCCAGGCAGCGATGTAGGGGATTCCGGCGCGGGAACAGTTGGTGACCACTTGCTCCAGCGACCACGGATCGGCGGTCATCTGGTTGAAGCTGAGGCGCGAGAGGATGCTCATGCAACACCTGCGGGGACTAGGAAGGCCTTTATGCGCTGGGTAGCGAGGGCAGGATCGCGGAGGACTCCGGCTTTGTCGGCCAGAACGAAGAGCTCGCAGAGGTGTGCGATGGAACGTGCGGATTCCAGCCCGTGAATCATGCGGAAATGCTGTTGAAATCCGTTGAGATACGCGAGGAAAACTACTCCGGCCTTGTAATGCTGGGTGGGCGCGGCGAAGATGTGCCGGGAGAGCGGGACGGTGGGTTCGAGCAGCGCGTGGTAGCGGGTGAGGTCGCCAGCGTCGAGTGCGGTGAGGGCGAGCGATGCAGCGGGGGCAATGGCGTCGAAGATGCCGAGGAGCGCGTCGCTGTGGCTCCCTGTCCCGTCCGGCTCGTCGCCGAGGATGAGGCGGTCGTAGTTGAAGTCGTCGCCGGTATACATGCGGACTCCGTCGGGGAGTTCGCGGCGCATGGCGATTTCGAGTTTAGCGTCGAGCAGCGAGATCTTGATGCCGTCGATTTTAGAGGCGTTGGCGCGGATGATGGCGAGGCAATTTTTGGTCGCGGAAGGGATGTCTGGGGAGCCCCAGTAGCCTTCGAGCGCGGGGTCGAACATTGGGCCAAGCCAGTGCAGGATGACGGGTTGGCTGACCTGCGAGAGAACTTTGCCGTAGACCGCGGCGTAGTCCTCGGCGCTGCGAGCGACGGCGGCGAGAGCGCGGCTGGCCATTAGGATGATGCGTCCGCCGACAGCCTCGATGGCCTCGCATTGCTCGAGGTAGGCGTTGGTCACGGCTTCAAGGGTGACGGTCGGGCTAGGGGCGAGATGGTCGGTGCCTGCGCCGCAGAAGACTACACCGCCCCGGGCTTTTCCAGCTGCCGTGCTGCGCGTAATGAGTTCGAGCCCGAGCGGCCAGTCGAGGCCCATGCCGCGCTGTGCGGTATCCATCGCCTCTGCGACGCCGAAGCCTAGCGACCAGAGGTGTTCGCGGTAGGCGAGGGTTGCGTCCCAGTCTACGACCGGGCTGGTCAGAGGTTCCGCAGTGCGGAGGGGATCGATGACCACGTGGGCGGCGGCGAAGGCGATTCGCTTTTGGAAGCTGGCGTTCGGCGCGGGGATCAGAGGCTCGCCGGTGGGGGTGTAGACGTAGGTGGAGCCGTCGGGCCGGATGAGTTTGACTGCGTCCATTAGCTCAGCTCCGGCACGTCGATCCAGCGGCGCTCCGCCCACGACTGCAGGCCAAGTTCGGCAAGCTGAACGCCGCGCGCACCTTCGAGGAAGTCGTGCGGGAACGGTGCGTCTTCGGCGACGTGGCGCAGGAACATCTCCCACTGGACCTTGAACGCATTTGGGAAGCCGTTGTCGGAGACCTGGTTGTTGGGGACGTCGACCCAGTCTTCGCGGAACTTGAAGGGGTTTTCGATGTCGGGGTTCCAGACTGGTTTAGGGGTGTTGACGCGGTGTTGCGTCTTGCACTCACGCAGACCGGCAACGGCGCTGCCCAAGGTGCCGTCGACTTGAATGGAGAACAGTTCGTCGCGGTAGACGCGGAAGGACCAGGAGGAGTTGATCTGGGCGACGATGCCTCCTTCGAGCTGGAAGGTTCCGTAGGCGGTGTCGTCGGCGGTGGCTTCGTAGCGGACGCCCTGCTCGTCGACGCGTTCCGGAATGGCGGTGCCGCCGAGACATTGGACCGATTTGACGCGGCCAAAGGTGTGGTCGAGCACGTAACGCCAGTGGCAGAACATGTCGACGATGATGCCGCCGTCATCCTGCTTGCGGTAGTTCCAACTGGGGCGCTGCGCGGGCTGCCAGTCGCCCTCGAAGACCCAGTATCCGAACTCGCCGCGGACGGAGAGGATGCGGCCGAAGAAGCCGCTGTCTACCAACCGTTTCAATTTACGCAGACCCGGCAGGAAAAGCTTGTCCTGCACGACGCCGTGCTTGATGCCCGCAGCCTTCGCCTGTGCCGCCAAGTTCAGCGCGACTTCGGATCCGGTTGCGAGCGGCTTTTCGCAGTAGATGTGCTTGCCGGCCGCGATGGCGGCTTCGACGTTAGGCGCACGCATTCCAGTCAAGGTGGCGTCGAAGTAGATCGCGTCGTCCGGGTTGGCGAGCGCTGCGGTCAGGTCGGTGGTCCAGCGGGCGACGCCGTGTTCCTTGGCGATCTGCTCGAGCTTGGCAGCATTGCGACCGACGAGGATGGGGTCGGGCACCAGGCGCGAGCCGTCCTTCAGCTCGATCCCGCCCTGTTTGCGGATTGCGAGGATGGAACGGACGAGGTGCTGGTTGAGGCCCATGCGTCCGGTGACGCCGTTCATGATGATGCCGATGCGTTTCTCAGTCATGCGTATTCCTTGAGGTTTGCGGTGTTAGTTTGATTCTCGGAGGAAGCTGCGGTCGCGGGCTTCGGGGCCGAACCAGAAGATGACGATCATCAGAACGATGACGGTGCCCTCGAACATGGTAAGCGCCCAGGGGTAGCCGAAGCGTTTGCTCAGCGCGAACTCAAATGTAGGCACCTTGGCAACGATCAGCACCCCAAGCTGGTAGACGAAGCCGGGGAACAGGCTGCGCACGGCGTCTGGCGAGAGCTCGTTCAGGTGGGCCGGAATGACACCGAACGCCCCTTGGACGCCGGTCTGCATCATGTACGAACCGAAGACGAGCATGGCAAGCGAGGTTCCGAAGGCCCAGGCGGGGATCGACAGCAGCGAGATGACGAGAGCGAGCATGATCGAGTTGCGCCGCCCGATCTTCTGCGAAAGCTGCCCGAAGATGAGGGCGCCGACGATAGCTCCGATGTTGTAGATGATCGGGACGCCGTAGAGGGTTTTCATGCCGAGGATTGTCTGGGACGCGATGCCGGGGATCGACTTCAGGAAGTCGGGGTACAGGTCCTGCGTGCCGTGCGAGAGGCAGAGCATCACGCTCATCATCATCAGGAGATAGAGGAAGACTCCCTTGTGCTGGAGCATCGCTTCAAAGATCTGGCCGACAGATGTGGGCCGATGTTGCTGCCATGCCTTCGATTCCGGAGCGGAGAGCGTCAATACCGCGATTATCACGGCAACCGGCGCACCGACGAAGAAGACCGACTTCCAGCCGAATTTCGGGGTAATGGTCTGCATCGCGACGGCCGCAAGCAGGTAGCCCATCGGATAGCCCGCCTGCATCAGTCCGGAGAGCACACCCCGGAAGCGACGGGGTGAATTCTCCATGGCGTAGGATGCGCCGATGCCCCAGTAGCCGCCCATCCCGATGCCGTAGAGCGCACGGCAGATGACGAAGAATCCGAAGCTGGGAGCCAGCCCGCTCAGCACGGTCATCGACGAGAAATAAAGGACGCAGCAGATGAGAGGCCACTTGCGGCCGTAGCGGTCGGCGAGCCCCCCGAAGAAGAACGCACCAACCGGCCGCATGGCGAGCGTCCAGAAAAGCGTGTCCACGACGGCCGATTTTGGCACCTGGAAGTGTTCGGCAACCGTATCCAGCAGAAACACCATGATGAAGAAGTCGAAGGCGTCCAGAACCCATCCCAGGATCGAGGATCCGACGGCGAACTTCCAACCCTTTGTTTCCTGTGTGATATCCGCATCCGTGCTCGAGACAAACGCCATGTTTTGAGTGCCGTTCCGCGACCCCGCCGCCGCCGATTGATTGTGGATTGAAACGCTTTAAGTGAATATAGCTGCAACAGGCGGTGCCCGGCTTCCCGGCGGGCAAAATGGGTTCGGCCGAGGCGTTCTGCAAGCTTACCGGGGTAGGGAGTATCATTTCTCTACTTGGCTTCGTCTAACCGTTTGTCCGGTGATTCGCTTGACCGGATTTCTGTCTCACAGCTTTACGGAGAACACCTCGCCGCCTATGCCTAAGCTCTCAAAAATCATGTTGCTCGTCCTCTCGGTTGTGTTGGTTGTCGCAGTGTTTATCGGGGCGCGCTCGACCGGCGTGAACGCGGCGACGGAACCGCAGGCGGACGCCTACCGGCAGATCAATGTGTACAGCGAGGTGCTGCGGCACATCCAGTCGGATTACGTTGAAGACCCGAATATCGGGTCGGTGACGAACGGCGCGCTGCGCGGCCTGCTCGAGTCGCTCGATGCCGACTCGAGCTATCTGACTCCTGCCGACTACAAGGCTTACAAGGCGGACAAAGCGAAGAATGAAGGCAAGGCCCAGGTTGGCATCAACGTCTCCAAGCGGTTTGGCTACGCGACGGTGATTTCGGTCGTCCCGGGCAGCCCGGCGGACAAGGTTGGCCTGATCGACGGCGACATTCTGGAAGCGATCAATGGTGTAGACACGCGCGATATGTCACTGGCAGTCATCGAGATGATGCTCGAAGGACAACCGGGATCTGAGATGACAGTGGGCGTTGTTCGCCCGCGCAAGGCGGTACCGGACAAGCTGACGATGACGCGGACGATCATCACCCAGGCCGCGCTGGCGGAGACGCTGTACGAGAATTCGACGATCCTTTATCTGAAGCCGGCGGCGCTCGACCGCGACCATGTGACTGCACTTGAAACCCGTTTGAAGGCGCAGGAGAAGTACGGCAGCAAGAAGATTTTGCTGGATCTGCGCGATGTGGCTACCGGAGACATGGTCGAGGCGACTCGGCTGGCCAACTTCTTCATCAAGACCGGAACGATTGCGACGCTGGAAGGGCAGAAGGTGGAGAAGGTCGTTTATACGGCGGATGCGACCAAGGCTATCGACGCTACGTCTCCGATGATTGTGCTGGTGAATCGCGGTACGGCCGGACCGGGAGAGCTTGTGGCCGCGGCGCTTCTCGATGACAAGCGGGCTCAGCTGGTGGGCGAAAAGACCTTCGGTGAGGGCGCGCAGCAGAAGACGTTTGAGCTGCCGGATGGCGCTGCGCTGATCCTTTCCGTGGCGAAATACAGCTCTCCCTCAGGTAAAAAGCTGCAGGACGATGCGGTGACACCGGATGTTCTGGTGGCCGGCAACTTCGAGGAGCCGCAAGCGGACGAGGACGAGCCAGACGGAGCCACCAACGCGTCGACCCCGACGAAACCGACCGTTCAGGTGGATGACCAGTTGTCGAAGGCGCTGGAGTTGCTGAAGGCTAAGACGGCTTAGGCTTTTCCGCGATCGGCATCATGCTAGCCTGAGAAGGCCGTGAACTCCCTCTTTACAGACGAGCAGACCTCGAGCGAAGAGCAGCAGCTATCGACGTGGCAGAGGCTGGTTTGGGCGATTCGCCGGGCTACGCTGACCGGTCCGGATTATCCGAGTCGCAGGGCGGCGGCAAGGGCTGCATTTCTGCTGATCCTTGGTGCGGCTGCGGTATGCGGCGTCATGATCGGGTTGCTGATTGTGTACTCGATCGATCTGCCGCAGATGCAGGACCTGGCCAAGTATCGGCCCAACACAACCACTGTTCTACTGGATATTCATGGCCGCGAGATTGGCTCGTTTGCCTTGGAACGTCGCCTGGTGGTCGGCTATGCGGACCTGCCGCCGGTGCTGCGCGATGCCATACTATCCATCGAAGACAAGACCTTCGAGCGGAGCTGGGGCATCAACCTGATTCGCGTCGTCGAGGCGGCCTATACGGACCTGCACGCCAAGGGGCGCACACAGGGTGCGTCGACGTTGACGATGCAGTTGGCGCGCAATCTGTTTCTCTCGCCGCAGAAGACCTACAGCCGCAAGCTACAGGAGATTTTTCTTACGGTTCAGATCGAGCGGCGATTTACGAAGGAACAGATCTTTACGCTCTATGCGAACCAAATCTACCTGGGCCATGGCCGGTACGGGTTTGAGGCCGGAAGCGAGTTTTACTTCAGCAAACATGCAAAGGACCTGACGCTGGCCGAGGCTGCGTTGCTGGCGGCGCTGCCCAAGGGGCCAGAGTACTACTCGCCGTTGAGGAATCCGGAGCGCGTGTTGCGGCGCCGCAATCTGGTGTTGAGCGAGATGGCCGCGGATCATAAGATCACGGCGCAGCAGGAAGCGGCGGCTAAGGCTCAGCCGCTGGGGTTGAAGATTGAGGTTCCGCCGAACAGCATCGCGCCCTACTTTGTGGAAGAGGTGCGGCGGCAACTGGAGAAGGAGTATGGCGTGGACGAGGTCCACGGCGCGGGGTTGCGGGTTTATACGACGCTCGATCTCGATCTTCAAAAGGTCGCCAATAAGGCGGTGCTGGATGGCGTGGCGAAGTACGAGCGTCGGCACGGGTGGAAGGGCAACCTGCAGAACGTGATTCTGGCCGGGCTCGATGCAGACATTTACAAGCATCCGGACTGGCTGTCTCGGGTGGGCGTTGGCGACTACGTCCACGGGATGGTGGCGGCGGTGAACGGCAAGGAAGTCGTCGTGAAGGTGGGGCCGCAGCAGGTCGTCACGATGGGACCCGAGGATTGGAAGTGGACGCAGAATACGGGGGCGGATGAGTTCCTGAAGAACGGCGACCTGGTGTACGTGCGGGTGGAAGCAATGGACCCGTTCGGCCAGGGCAAGGCGACCTTGCAGCAAGACAGCGGGGTGCAGGGGTCGATGATGGCGATCGACAACGGCAACGGCGAAGTGATTGCCATGGTGGGCGGCCGCGACTTCGCACTGTCGCAGTTCAATCGCGCAACGCAATCGCAGCGGCAGGTGGGGTCAAGCTTCAAGCCTTATGTGTACACGGCAGCGCTGGAGAACGGCTCGAAGGTGACGGACATTGTGGTGGACGGGCCGGTGTCGTTCTATACGCCGAATGGGCCGTACACGCCGCACAACTACGAGCCGGACTGGAAGGGCGCGATGACGCTGATTACGGCGTTTGCGGAGTCGCGGAACATTCCGGCGCTGAAGCTGGCGGATCACGTCGGGATCAAAAAAGTGATTGAAGTGGCGCAGCGGTTCGGGATCACGAGCACCCTCCCTCCGTTTCTGCCGATCGCGATTGGCGCAGCGGATATCACGCTGGCCGAGCAGGTTGGGGCGTACGCGGTGTTTCCGAACGACGGGATTCGCATTGAGCCTCACTACATCAAGCAGGTGACGCAGCCGGATGGAATGCCCTTGGAAACGCACAATCCGGAGGTGAAGGAAGTGATTTCGGTCGATATTGCGCGGCAGATGATGATCCTGCTGCAAGCGGTGACGAAGTTTGGGACGGGCGCTTCTGCGGCGCAATTGAATCATCCGCTCGGCGGCAAGACGGGTACCACGAATGACTACACGGACGCGTGGTTTGTCGGGTTTTCGCCGAGCGTGACGTGCGGGACGTGGATCGGGTTCGACGACCGCCAATCGCTGGGCTCGAAAGAGACGGGCGCGCAGGCGGCTCTGCCGATGTGGATCGACTTTATGCGTGCGGCGATTGTGGGTAAGGACAAAGAAGCGTTCCCGACCGCTGACGCTCCGAAGAAGGTGCTCGACGTGCCGCTGACGGGTGAAAAGCCGAAGAAGCCCGTGGTGGAAGAACCCGACCCGGACGATCCGGAGGCAAAACCAGTGCCGGACGCGCCTGAAAAGACTCCGGTCGCGCCGACGCCGACGCCTGCGGTTCCCCCGGCTGCCAATCCTCCGTCGTAAGCTTTTCAGCTTGCCAATTGCTATAGTGGACGGCATGAAATCATTCTTGCTGAGCCTCTGTGTCGCGACTGCTGTATCGGCTTCCGCGCAGTCCGTTGTGGTCAATGCTTACGCCCCGCCGAAGGAATCTGCTGTCCTGAAGACCACTTTTGTCGACTGGGACTCGCTGGTTCCAAGCCCAACCTCTGCGGGGCAGGTGCGGCATGTGTTCGACAATCCTACGATCACGATGGACAAGCTCGAGGTTCACATTACGACGCTCAATCCGGGCAGCGAGTCCCATCCGGTTCACCGCCATCCGTGGGAAGAGATCATCCTGGTCAAGGATGGCGATTTCGAGTTTTCGCTCAATGGCCGCAAGCAACATGCGGGGCCGGGGGCGATGGTCTTCTTTGCGTCCAACGATCCGCACAACGCGCGCAACGTCGGCACCAAGCCGGGCACTTATTATGTGCTGAATTTTGTCACGGACCTTTCGCACAACGCCGATGCCAAATCGGCGGCGGAGCAGGCGGTTCCGGGCAAGCTGGCTTCGTCGGTGCTGGATTGCAACAGTCTTGCCACAACACCGACGCCTGCGGGCAAACGAGTCGTGTGCGCGGACTCGCCGACGTTGACGTTTTTGGCGCTGGAGAGCCATATCACTACGCTCAATGTGGGGCAGCAGACGGCGGCGGATATCGTCGATTCGAACGATGAGATTGTCATTGTGAAGTCGGGGCAGGTTGAATGCACGGTCAACGGCATTGCGTCGCGGATGAACGAAGGGTCGCTGATGTATTGGTATCCGAACGACAAGCGGACGCTGCGGAATGTGGGGACTACGCCGACGTCGTACCAGGTGATCCGGGTCACTTCGGCGCGGTCGCCTAAGGCGGGGAAGTGAGCTTGCTAAGAGGCTTATTTAAGAGCTAAGAGCTAAGAGCACGAAGCGAGAGCGAAGAAGCGCTGGGCTTTGGCGACGTCCCGTTTGATCTGGGCGAGGAGGGCTTCGGGACTGGGGAATCGGATCTCGTCGCGGAGGCGGTGCAGGAAGGTCAGTTCCAGCGGTGTGTCCTCGGCGAGCGGGATTGGGTGGAAGTTGAGGATGTGGGACTCGACGGTGAAGGAGTCGGCTCCGAAGGTGGGGCGATTCCCGACGTTGGTGACGGACTGGAAGGTCTCGTCCGCGATCTTGAGGGTGGTGATGTAGACGCCGATGCCGGGGAGGAGTTCGGGGTAGGTGGCAAGGTTGATGGTGGGGACGGTGTATCGGGTTCCGTAGCCTCGGCCGGAAGCTGGCGTCGAGCGGACGGCGAAGGGGCGGCCTAGCAGCGCACGGGCCTGGCTTACTTCACCGGCGGCGATGAGGGTGCGGATGCGGCTGGAGGAGACGGGGGCTCCGCGCAGGATGTGGGGGGAGTAGGCGTTTACCGCAAAGCCTAGCTGCTGGCCGAGGGATTCGAGGCCGTGCATGTCGGCGGCGGCCTGGTAGCCAAAGCGGAACGTTTCGCCTTCGTGGACTTCGGTGACGCCGCAGCCCTCGCAGAGAACGGTGCTGGCGAAGGCTTCGGCGGAGAGGCGGGAGAGCTCGGGAGTGAAGGGGAGGACGAGGGTGGCGTCGATGCCGGTTTGGGCGAGCAGCTCGAGCTTCTGCGCGACCGGCGTGATGAGGACGTGGGGGGCTTCGGGGCGGAGGATGCGGACGGGGTGCGGGTCGAAGGTGATGGCCAGGGAACGGAGGCCGAGTTCTTTTGCGCGCGCGTTCACTTTGTCGATGACCCAACGGTGGCCGCAGTGGACGCCGTCGAAGTTGCCGATGGTGGCTACTACGGGGCCGAAGTTGGCGAGGTCGGAGAGGGAGCTGAAGATGTTCATTCGGCTGACTCCGGGGCGATGTCGAAGGTGAGTTGGAGGCCGTCGTAGGCGAGGCGGATGTGCGGGGGGAGGGTGGCCTCGGTGGCGGTGTGGTCGAGGTCGTGGGACATGTGGGTGAAGAAGGCGCGCCTGGGCTTGAGCTTTTCGACGAAGGCGATGGATTTTTCGAGGTGGGAGTGGCTGGGGTGGGGCTCGCGGCGGAGGGCGTCGAGGATGAGGATGTCTAATCCCTGGAGGAGATCGATGCTCTGGTCGGCAAGGTCGCTCATGTCGGTGAGGTAGGCGGCGGAGCCGAAGCGGTAGCCGGTGATGGTTTCGCGGCCGTGGATGACGGGGATGCGCTGGAAGTCGGCTCCGAAGAGGGAGATGGCGGCGCCGGGTTCGGCGGGGAGCGGATGGAGCTGGACGCGGGCAGAGGTGGGGTAACGGTCGACGGTGCGGAAGGTGTAGTGGAAGACGCGGCGGATGACATCTGTGGTGGCCTCGTCGGCGTAGAGGGGCAGCTCGTGGGGGGCTAGTTTGAAGCTCAGTGGGCGGAGGTCGTCCATGCCGAGGATGTGGTCAGCGTGGTGGTGGGTGTAGAAGACGGCGTCGACGCGGGTGAGCTGCTCGCGGAGCGCCTGGGCGTGGAAGTCGGGGCCGGTGTCGATGAGGACGACGTGGTCGTTGAATTCGAGGCGGACAGAGGGGCGGGTGCGGCGGTTTTTCGATCCGGGCAACGCCGCGTCCTGACAGACGGCGCAGGTGCAGCCGAGCGTGGGGACGCCCATGGAGGTTCCGCTGCCGAGGAAGGTGAGGGTAGCTTGCATGGCTGAGGGAGACTAAGAACAGACAACTTCAAAGACAAAAGCAGATCCCTGCGGGATGACAAACAAAAATAGGCAATGCGTTAGCGAACGATTCTGGGGCCGGTTGCGCCGGGCGGTGGTGGAGCGGCGGCGCGTTGCTGGGCGGAGCGGGCGAGAGCCTGCGTGATTTCCAGGAAGGCGAGGCGCAGTTCGAAGAGGGCACTGTCGAGCATGGCGTGCTCGGCGGGGGCGAGGTTGCCCTGGGTCTTTTCGCCGAGGATACCGAGGAGGTCGATGGAGCTTTTCGCGCCCAGGATGTCCACCTGCGGCTGCTGGCCTTCGGGGGTTCCGCCGCCGAGCTGCATGATGCCCTGCATGTAGATGGACTGGATGAGCTGGTTGATGTCGATGGCGGGCGGCTGCTCCATGCCGGGGTTGGCGGCGCGAATGGCGGTGTCGAGGCGCTCGGCGGTGGCCTCGTAGGCGAGGCGGGACTGCTCCATCTGCTCTTCAGTGGGGGCGGGGGGGGGCTGGGGTTCGGCGGCGTCGACCTCTGGCTCTGCGGCTGCTTCGACTGGTGCCAGCATCTCGGCGACCGGTTCGGGGATGAGGGTTTCGGGGCGCGGCTCGCGGGCGGGCGAGGGGTCGGCGTCGGGGCGGGTATCGCCTTCGGCGTTGAACTTGCGGCGGTCGGTGATGACGAAGGGCAGAGGCTTCTCGGACATGGGTTACGATCTCGATTCTGGGATTTGGAAGGGCAGGGATGCAGGGGTTGCGGTGCCGCCGGGATAGGTGATGGTTGCGTTTTTGGCTTTCGCGGCTTCGAGGGCTTCGCGGCGGATGTAGCCGAGGGCTAGCATAAGGCTTGTTTTGTACAGTTCCGAGTTTTGAGTTAAGAGTTTAGAGTCGACGGCGGTGACGCTGGTGAGTTCGCCGACGGGTTTGTCTTGATAGGACAGAATGGCACCGGCGGCAGGTAAGTCGCCCGTCAGGATGAAGCCGGAGAAGGTGCGGTGGACGTTGCCGCGGGAGCGGATGCGCTCGACGATCTCCTGGCCGAGATAGCAGCCTTTGCTGAAGTGGAGGGCTCGGGTTTGGGCGGTCTCCTGGGGTAAATCTTTATCGCGAATGTCGGTTCCGTAGAGGGGCGTGCCGGAGAGGATGCGGAGTTGTTCGAGGTCTTCGGGAGTGGATTGAGGTACGCCCGCATCGGCTAACTCGCGGCTTAAGGTGTACCGATCTCCCGTCTCTTCAAACCAAACCCCAAAATGGGGACATTGCATGCTATTTCCGCGAAGAAAAAAGTCGTTGTGACGTGTCCACGAGAAGTTTCTCAACTGCAACTCTGATAAATCTGCGCCTTGCTTCAAAACGAATTCATCAATGACAGGAGCAATTTCAGTGCCAAAGAGTGCGAGACCTACTCGTTGATCGGTGACATCCGTGAGCTCGACATCATCCATGATGATGAAGTGGTCAAGCATCGCCATGAGCGCGGGGATGCGGTCGGCGGCGGTTTCGAGGAGGATGGAGTCTTCGAGCATCCATGCCGTTGCGTCGCCCTGGATGCGGCCCTGGGCGTTGAGGAAGAAGTTGTAGTTGCCTTCGCCGGGCTTGAGGGCGGCGATGTTGTTGGTGACCATGCCGTTAAGCCAGCGGACGCGGTCTTCGCCTGTGATGCGAATCCAGCCGACGTTCTGGATGGGGGCAAAGGCGGCGGAAGTGAGGATTTGGGAGAGGCTCATCGGCAAGGAAACGAACAATCTGGGTACACTTGAATTATATGGGTCTGCGTAGATTCGCAATGACGGCTGTGCTGGCTTGTGGTGTGGCTGGCGGACAGAATGCGGCAACTCCACCTCAATCGATACGATCGATTGGGATGGGCCACCCGGCGCAGCAGGAGAAGGTGATGACGCCGGAGCAGGCGCGGCAGCTCTTTCTCTCAGTGGACGACATTATGGCGTTTGCGGCAAACGATACGGGGTTGCCTCCGGTGGTCAAAGTGAAGCGCAAGCTGCTGAATCGGGATGAGGTGAATGCCTACCTGGTGAAGTCGTTCGACGAGGATGAAGGTGCGAAGCGGCTGCAGCAGTCGGAGATTGTGCTGAAGAAGTTCGGGTTGCTGAATCGGGACTTCAATCTGCGGCCGTTTCTGCTGAGTCTGCTGACGGAGCAAATCGCGGGGTTCTACGACCCGAAGACGAAGTTTGTGAATCTGCTGAACTGGGTGCCGGTCGAGGAGCAGAAGCCAGTGCTGGCGCACGAGTTGACGCACGCCATTCAGGACCAGAAGGTTGGGCTGGAGAAGTGGAGCTCGAACGGCTTCAAGGGCGTGTCGAAGACGGCTAGCGAAGACGCTGAACGGGTGGTTACGGATGAGATGGAGACGTCTCGGCAGGCGGTGACGGAGGGGCAGGCGATGGTGGTGTTTATCGACTACTCGCTGCCGAAGGGGAAGACGCTGGCGGATGTTCCGGAGATGGGCGAAGCGATGAAGGACAGCTCGGCGGCCGCAAGCGGATCGCCAGTGATGGCGCGGGCTCCGCTGCTGCTGCAACGGTCGCTGGTGTTTCCTTACACTGACGGGCTGGCGTTTGAGCAGGCGTTGCTGGTGAAGGGCGGTAAGGCGGCGGCGTTTGCTGGGGCGTTGGCAAATCCGCCGAGTTCGAGTTTTGAGGTGATACATCCGGGGGCGTACCTGGCTCGTGCGGCGGTGCCGGTGCTGCGGTTGCCGAATGTTCATCCCCTGCTCGATGCGGAGTATGAGCCGTATGACCTGGGGGTGATGGGCGAGCTGGATGTCGAGATTATGGCCAGCCTGTTTGGCGGCGAGGATCTGGGCAAGGCCATCGCTCCGGAGTGGCGCGGCGGCGTGTACTGGGCCGGCCAGCGGAAGGCGGCGACGGCGGAGGAGAAGAAGACTCCGGGGTCGCTGGGTTTGTTTTACCTGTCGCGCTGGAAGACGGAAGAGGCGGCGGCGACGTTCCAGAAGATGTACAAGGCGCAGCTGGCGCGGAAGTATTCGGGCGTGTCGGAGCGGACGAAGGATGAGACGGAGCGCGAGATCGTGATGTCGACGAGCGAAGGCGATGTGTTGATGGTGTTGCAGGGTAAGGACTTTTTTGTGTCGGAGGGATTTCCGCTTGCGACTGCGCGGAAGATCCGCGATCTGGCGGCGGGGGTGCAGGGTGTGGGGCCGATGCGGATGGCGGCCGGACCCGAGTTGACGTTCGGGATGGCTGGGGCCTTGGCTCGCTTTGGGATGATGAAGGCTGGGATGGAGTTGCGGTAGGAGTTCTTGCCGGGTCCCACTCATCGCGAGAGACAAGGGCGCGATGAATGGGGCACAAGTTTGTTGTGGTTGGACGGATATACTTTGGTTGGAACGCCGAGGTGATGGTGGAGAAGGTAGAGATTGGGATTATCGGCGGCAGCGGCCTGTATGCGATGCCGGGGCTTACGGGATTGCGGGAGCATGTGGTCGAGACGCCGTTTGGGGCTCCGTCGGATGCGTACATGGTAGGCGAGTTGGACGGGCGGCCGGTGGCGTTTCTGGCACGGCATGGGCGCGGACACCGGATTCTGCCGAGCGAGTTGAACTTCCGCGCGAACATCTACGGGATGAAGATGCTGGGGGTGGAGTACATTCTTTCGGTGTCGGCCGTGGGGTCACTGAAGGAAGAGCATAAGCCGACGGATTTTGTGATTCCGGATCAGTTTATTGACCGGACTTTCGCTCGGACTGGAACATTTTTTGGCGACGGGATTGTCGCCCATGTTGGGTTCGGCGATCCGGTGTGTGCGGTCGTTGCGAAGGCGTTTGCGGATGCCTGCGCCGAGGTCGGTGTCGTCGGCAAGCTGGGCGGGACGTACATCAACATGGAAGGGCCGCAGTTCTCGACGCGGGCCGAATCGAACCTCTACCGAAGCTGGGGCGCCGATGTAATTGGGATGACGAATCTGCAGGAGGCCAAGCTGGCTCGCGAGGCTGAGATGAGTTACGCCACGCTGGCGATGGTGACTGACTACGATTGCTGGCGCGCGGGGCATGACGACGTCACGGTGGAGCAGGTGATCGCCGTGATGCATCAGAATTCGGCGAATGCAGGGAAGGTCGTAAGGGCGGCGGTTGCGTTACTACCGAAGGGCGTAAGAAGCCCGTTCTGCGAGGCTTTGAAGTTCTCTATTATGACGGATAAGTCGATGATTCCGGAGAGTACGAAAGCGAAGTTGGATTTGTTGATTGGAAAGTATTTGTAAGACAGTTGATAGTTGGTAGTTGGTAGTTTCACAACTAAGACTATCAACCACCAACTACCAACTACCAACTAAAAAATTCAAGGAGCTTCATGTCGATATTAGTAGTAGGTTCGGTTGCATTTGATTCGATTGGAACGCCGCATGGCAGGGTTCAGAAGTGCCTGGGCGGGGCGGC
>JANXWZ010000034.1 GCA_025350865.1 Rhodanobacteraceae bacterium | reverse complement strand
TGTTTGTCATCCCGAAGGGATCTGCTTTCGCTCGTTGTTGAGGCTTGGCGAATACAGCGGCCATGCGAACGCTTTGGCCAGTGTGCTTAAGTTATCGAGTCGCTGTATTGTGTTTGTTCATGGTCCGTATAAAACATTTTCTCGCTCTGTCTTTCACTGCAATCGCCCCTGCCCTCTGCGCTCAGACGATGACCGCGCCAGACCTTACCAAGCAGCCGACGCTGTACGTGGTTCCCTATGCCCACCTGGATACGCAGTGGCGCTGGGACATGCAGCAGACGATTGCCGAGTATCTGCTGAAGACGATGCGGGTGAACTTCGCGCTGATGGACAAGTACCCGCACTATGTCTTCAACTGGTCTGGAGCGAACCGGTACCGGCTGATGAAGGAGTACTACCCGGCGGACTACGCGAAGATGAAGACCTATGTCGCGAAGGGGCAGTGGTTCCCGACTGGGTCGTCGATGGAAGAGGGGGATGTGAACCTGCCGAGCGCTGAGTCGATTGTGCGGCAGGTGCTGTACGGGAATACCTACTTCCGGAATGAGTTTGGCAAAGCGAGCTTTGAATACATGCTGCCCGATTGCTTTGGCTTCCCTGCCTCGCTACCGACGATTCTGGCTCATTCGGGCGTGAAAGGTTTTTCGACACAGAAGCTGAATGCCGCGTGGCAACCGGCGCCACTGGTAGGCGGGCCAAACTCGCCGGAGCAGACGCCGGAAGGGATTCCGTTCAACGTGGGTGTGTGGACGGGGCCGGATGGGGAGTCGGTGATCGCGGCGTTGAATCCGGGGAACTATGTGGGGACGATTGAGTCGGATTTGAGCAAGTCGCCGGCGGCGGGCGATGAGGCGCCGAGGGGATCGAAGGCGGAGCAGGATTGGCCGGCCCGGATCAATATCGACGGCAAGCTGACGGGAGTGTTTGCGGACTACCACTACGTCGGGACGGGTGATATCGGCGGGGCGACGACGGAACATTCGATCGACATGCTGGAGAAGATGGCGACGAAGACGGATGGCATGGGCGTGGGGCCGGTTCGGATCATTTCAGCTACGGCAGACCAGATGTTTCTGGATATCGCCAAGGGTGGTCCGGCGATGACGGCCAAGATGCCGACGTGGAGCGGCGACCTTGAACTCATCAATCACTCGGCAGGCTCGCTGACGTCGCAGGCTTACCACAAGCGGTGGAATCGCAAGAACGAGATTCTGGCGGACGCGGCGGAGAAGGCGTCGATTGCGGCTGAGTGGCTGGGGGCGAGGACGTATCCGCGCGAACGGCTGACGGATGCGTGGACGCTGGTGATGGGCGGACAGTTCCACGACACGGGGGCCGGGACGGCGCTGCCGCGTGGGTATGAGTTTGCACAGAATGACGATGTGATCGCGATGAATCAGTTTGCCGGTGTGCTGACTAGCGCGACGCAGGGCGTTGCGGCAGGTCTGGATACGAGCGGCGATGGAACGGCGGTGGTGGTTTATAACTCGCTGAATGTGGCTCGCGAGGATGTGGTGGAAGCTTCGCTTCCTGGTGACGCGAAGGCAGTGAAGGTGATTGCGCCGGATGGGGCGGAGGTTCCGTCGCAGGTGGCGGGGGGCAAGGTGCTGTTTCTGGCGAAGACGCCTTCGGTTGGGTACGGGGTGTATCGCGTGACGCGGGCGACGGGCGCGGCGAAGGCTTCGCCGCTGAAGGTGACGGCTAATTCGCTGGAGAACGCGCGGTACAAGGTTGCGATTGATGCGGCGGGCGATGTGTCGAGCATCTTCGACAAGCGGCTGAACAAGGAGTTGCTGGCGAGCCCGATGCGGCTGGCGATTTCGACCGACACACCGAGGCAGTGGCCGGCGTGGAACATGGACTTCGACCAGGAGCAGGCTGCGGCGCGAGCGTTTGTGGGCGGCAAGGTGACGGCGCGCATCGTGGAGAATGGCCCGGTTCGGGTCGCCGTGGAAGTGACGCGAGAAAGTGAGGGATCAAAGTTCGTGCAGACGGTACGGCTGTCGGCGGGGGATGCCGGGAATCGCGTTGAGTTTGGCGAGTCGATCGACTGGAAGGGTTTGGCTTCGAATCTGAAGGCGGTGTTTCCGCTGACGGCTGGAAATCCGAACGCGACGTACAACTGGGAGATCGGGACGGTGCAGCGGCCGAACGCATTCGACCGGCAGTTTGAGGTTGCGTCGCACCACTGGATCGACCTGACGAACGCGGACAACAGCTATGGCGCGACGCTTCTCACCGACGTGAAGAACGGCTCCGACAAGCGCGACGACCACACGCTGCGGCTGACCCTGGTACGCACGCCGGGATTTTTGCCGACCGCGAAGAGCCATAACTACAGCGACCAGTTGAATCAGGACTGGGGACACCACGAGATCGTGTTTGGGCTCGCAGGTCACGCCGCGGGTTGGCGCGATGCGCAGACCGATTGGCAGGCGTACCGGTTGAGTACGCCGCTGATCGCGTTCCAGACGGAGAGCCATACGGGCACGCTCGGGCGCGAGTTTTCGCTGGTGTCGGTGAGCAACCCCAGGATCAGGATTCTGGCTCTCAAGAAGTCGGAGATCAGCGATGAGGTGATCGTGCGGCTGGAGGAGCTGGATGGCAAGGCGGCTCCGGACGTGACGGTGAAGTTTGCGGGGCCGGTGACTGCGGCTCGCGAGGTAAATGGGCAGGAGCTGCCGGTGGGGTCGGCCAATGTGGTTGGCGGGGCGCTGAAGACTTCGTTTACGGCGTATCAGCCACGGACGTTTGCCTTGAAGCTGGGACCGGCGACGACCACGATGGCGAAGGTGGCCTCGCAGGCGGTTCCGCTGGCCTACGATGCAGCGGTTTCGAGCAACGACGATACGAAGACGGTGGGGGGCTTCGACGCAGCGGGCAATGCACTGCCGGCAGAGATGCTGCCCGCTCGGCTGGACTTCAATGGGGTTGGCTTTGCGTTGGCCGCCGCAGGGACGGGCAAGATGAATGCCGCGACGGCGAAGGGACAGAAGATCGAGCTGCCGGCAGGGTTCAACAAGGTGTGGGTGCTGGCGGCGTCGAGCGCGGGCGATGAGATCGCGACGTTCCACGTTGGGGCGAAGGCGGTTCCGCTGACGATCGAAAGCTGGTCGGGGTTTGTGGGGCAGTGGGACACGCGGGTGTGGAAGCCGGTGCCGGCGAATATCCGGCAGGACTGGGCGGTTTCGGCGAACCACGAGCCTTGGGACACGACGAAAGAGAGCAGCCCGGACTGGTCGCCGAAGTTCCCGGAGGACTACGTCGGACTGCGCGCCGGGTACATCAAGCCGGCGGATGTGGCGTGGTATGCGTCGCACCACCACACTGCGGCGGGGCTGAACGAGCCGTATGAGTACAGCTACCTGTTTGCGTATCCGATGGAGCTGGCGGCGGGTGATCGCACGTTGACGCTGCCGGTGAATGACAAGATTCGCATTCTGGCGATCTCGGTGGCGAAGGATGAGCCGGGAGTGAAGCCGGTGCAGCCGCTGTACGACACGCTGGCGAATGCGACGGTTGGAGAGGTTGTTCCGGCGGCGAAGTAGTGGGGTATTCTCTACCCATGGCGACACTGCAGGCCAATCATCGGGTTCGTGCGCAGTTACTGCGCAAGGTCTCCGCGTCGACAGACCTTAGCAAGACGATGCGGAAGGCCGTGCGGGTTCTGGCCGAGGCGGGGATTCCCTCGCTTGTGGTGGGCGGGTATGCCGTGCAAGAGAATGGGTACGCGCGGTTTACGTCGGATGTCGATCTTGTGGTGCCGGATGTGGCGGCGGCGCGGGGGGTGTTGTCGATCAACGGGTTTCGGGAGAATCCGGGGTCGAGTATGACGGTGACGGATCGGATTTCGAAGGTTGAAGTGGATTTGTTGCCGGGCGGGCGGTCGGTTGGGCCCGGGCCTTTGATGTTGCCTATGCCTATGGAGGTTTCGACACAGCCTGCGATTGCGGATTTGCGGACATTAGTGGAGATCAAGTTGTCGAGTTATCTGGGGTCGCCGGGGTCACGCCTGAAAGACCTTGCGGATGTTCAAGAATTGATCAAGTCGAACGATATGCCGGAAGACTTTCCATTGAACCAGGCAGTACGTGCGACGTACTCGGAGCTTTGGGTGGGCCTTGAACGCGAGCGGCTACAGTAGATGCAGCTACAAGGGCGCGATCTGACAGCTATCAGTTTTTGAGCTGACAGCTGACAGTTAAGACGACCCGGCTTATGCGGTCTCTTCGTCTTTGTCGTCTACGACGAGCATTTCGAGGGCTAGCGGGCGGACTAGCATGCAGTCAAGAGTGGCAATGGTTTCGATGGCCTGGGCGATGGTGGAGTTGAGGGTGGGCTCGGTGGTGACGACGAAGGCGAGGCGATGTTTGGGGTAGCCGCGACGCTGCAGGAGCGAGTCGATATTTGCCCCCACCTTCGACAGCGCGCCTGAGATTGCAGAGACGATGCCGGGTTTGTCGTCTACGATGAAGCGCAGGTAGTGGGGGGCTACGGAGTCGCCGGTGACGGTTTTCGCGACGGTGGGGAGCGAGACGCAGCGGGCTCCCTGCGCGACGGCGAGGAGGTCGGACATGACAGCTACGGCGGTGGCATCCCCACCTGCGCCGTGGCCGGAGAAGACCACGTCGCCGCCCATGGCTCCGGTGGAAACGACCATGTTCTGGGTGCCGTGCGACCAGGCCATCGGGGATTGCAGCGGGACCAGCATGGGGGCTACGCGGGCGTACATGCCGTCGCCTTGCGCCTGGGCGCGGGAGACCTGGCGGATGGTGCAGCCTAGTTCTCTGGCGTAGGCAAAGTCTACGGCGTCGATGTCGGCGATGGTCTGGGTGGCGACCTGCTCGGGGTCGAGCTCGGTGTGCATGGCGACGCGGGCGAGGATGCAGAGCTTGGCGCGGGCGTCGAAGCCGCCGACGTCGGCGGTGGGGTCGGCCTCCGCGTAGCCGAGGCGCTGTGCATCTTTCAGCACATCGGAGTAGGCGTCACCCGCTTCCATGCGGCTGAGAATATAGTTGCAGGTGCCGTTGAGGATGCCGGAGATGCGGGTGATCGTGTCGCCCTGGAGACCCTGCAGAATGCCGGGAATTACGGGCACTCCGCCGGCGACAGCGGCTCCATGGAGCAGCAATACGCCATTGTCTGCGGCCAGCTTCTGGAGTTCGGGGCCACGGTAGGCGATCAGCTGTTTGTTGGCTGTGACGACGGATTTACCGGCTTTGAGCGCGGCTTCGATCCACGATCCCGCCGGGTCCATGCCGCCGACGAGTTCGGCGACGATGTTGGCATCGGAGTGGAGAATGTCATCGATGCTCTCGGTCCAGATGGCGTCGGAGCCGACGTGCGCGGCGGCGGCAGAGGCGCGCTTGCGGGCTACGTCGCGGTTGTAGATATGGCTGACTTCGAGGCCCGGAATGCCCAGTATCCGAACTGCCTTTGCGACGGAGCTGCCAACGGTTCCGAATCCTAAAATGGCGATCTTGGTCATCAGTACTCGATTCTAGCTATAGCGTTGCGCCATGCATTGAAGCTTTCCGCGGCCTCGTCGCGCATCAGGTTCAGGGCGGGAATGGCGCGGTCGGCGACGGGTTTGCGGAGCTCGTCGTAGAAGTGGGAGTCGTCGAAGCCGGCGTCTGCTGCGTCCTGCGCGGTACTCCCGAAGTAGAGGGCGTCAATGCGCGACCAGTAAATGGCGCCCAGGCACATGGGGCAGGGTTCGCAGCTGGAGTAGATGGTGCAGCCGGTGAGCTCAAACTTCCCCAGCGCCGCGGCCGCGTTGCGGATGGCGGTGACTTCAGCATGGGCGGTGGGGTCGTTGGAGGCGGTGACGTTGTTGACGCCGGTGGCGACGACTTGTCCGTCCTTGACGATGACCGCACCGAATGGACCACCGGCCGCAGTGAGGACGTTGCCGGTGGCGAGGTCGATTGCCATGCGCATAAACTTCTGGTCGGCTGGCTGCGGGGCCGTCATCGGTGCTTCCTCACAAGTCTTTTTTGCGGCAAAACGCTAGGTGCGACAAAGTCGATTATGGCACAGCGGGTTTGTGGCACGATTCCCACCGCTCTAGCGCCGCGCCGGACCATCTACTTGCTAAACTGCATCAAGGTAAACGCGCCCAACTCATGTCGATTCAATCCATCAATCCCGCGACCGGCGAAGTCCTTCGCAGTTTTGAACCACTCGGCGAAGAGATGCTGAGGTCGAAGATTGCGGTGGCGCATGCCGCGTTCAAAGCCTACGGAGAGATTCCGCTGGAGCACCGCGCGTTATGCATGCGCAAGCTGGCCGGGATTCTCGAGGATGAGACCGAAGAGCTCGCGATACTGCTGACGCAGGAGATGGGCAAGACGCTGGAATCGGCGCGGCAGGAGGTTCGCAAGTGCGCCGTGGGGTGCCGTTATTACGCCGAAAATGCGGCGCGCATCCTGTCCGACGAGCCGATTCCGACCGACCTGAACAACAGCTTTGTCCGCTGGGATCCGCTGGGTGTGATTCTGGCGGTAATGCCATGGAACTTTCCGTTCTGGCAGGTGTTCCGGTTTATCGCTCCGGCCCTGATGGCAGGCAATGTAGTGCTGTTGAAGCACTCGTCCAACGTGCCGCAATGTGCGGTTGCGATTGAAGCGCTGGTGCGTCGTGCGGGCTTTCCGCGTGGCACGTTTCAGACACTGATGATCGAGTCGCGGCAGGTGGAGTCGGTGCTGTCGGATGAGCGGGTTGCGGCGGTTACCGTGACGGGTTCCGAGGCGGCGGGACGGGCGGTGGCGGCGCAGGCTGGCTGGCTGATCAAGCCTTCGGTGATGGAGCTTGGCGGGTCCGATCCTTTTGTTGTGATGCCGACTGCGGACCTTGACCGGGCAATCGAAACGGCGGTGAAGGCGCGGTGTATCAACAACGGCCAATCCTGTATTGCCGCTAAGCGATTCATTGTTCATGCGGATATTTACGGTGAGTTTGAGAAGCGGTTTGTCGACGGCATGGAGGCGCTGAAGGTCGGTGACCCGATGAAGGAGACGACCGACATCGGACCGCTGGCGACTGCCAAGCTGGTCGAAGACATTGAGTTGCAGATTCAGGCTGCCACCGCTGCTGGAGGTCGCATTCTGTGCGGGGGCGAGCGCATGGTGGGCGTCGGAAACTTCTTCGAGCCGACGGTGCTGGTGGATGTGCCGCGCACGGCGGCGGTGTTTCGCGAGGAAATCTTTGGGCCGGTGGCGATGTTGTTCAAGGCAGCGTCGCTCGATGAGGCGATCGAGATTGCGAACGATACTCCGTTTGGACTGGGGGCTTCGGTGTGGTCGCGCGACCCCGAGGAGCAGAAGCGGCTGATTGCGGAAGTGACTGCGGGGCAGGTATTCGTGAATGCCATGGTGGCGAGCGATCCCCGGCTGCCCTTTGGCGGGGTGAAGCGGTCGGGATACGGACGCGAGCTTTCAGGGGCTGGAATGCGCGCGTTCCTGAATGCCAAGACCGTGGTGATCGCCGGAGTGGTCGAGCAGACCGTGATCCCGTTTGAGGAGCAGACGACGGAAGAACC
Source organism: Rhodanobacteraceae bacterium (assembly GCA_025350865.1). Taxonomy (GTDB): domain Bacteria; phylum Acidobacteriota; class Terriglobia; order Terriglobales; family Acidobacteriaceae; genus Edaphobacter. Next base: position 1,960 of record JANXWZ010000034.1, on the reverse strand, counting down.
GACTCTGAACGTGGTGAGCTTCGATTCGGGGCGGTTTAAGTCGGCGTTTCGGACTGCGCTGAAAGACGGCGAGTAGGACAGCGGCGGGCCATTGGACTGGGTGTGCGTTGAGCCGGTCGTGCTAGTCGAAGACAAAGGCAATGGTCTGACAGCTGTGAGTTTGTGAGCTGATAGCTGACAGCTAAAGCGAATTTTGCGAGGGTGTGCCGCCTCCAGAAAGACAACTACGGAGATTCTGGCTTTGCCAGAATGACGGCGGTGGTTGATTGCGCTATATAGCAACGGAAAACTCGCTTTAGCGCGCAGGTTTGAGGCTTTGCCTCCTGCCCAAAGATTCTTGCAATATCTTCCAATCTCATCCGTTAACCTCTACAGACTTATTGAGGAACAGGATGTCCAGTCCGGATTTGACCATGGATGAGCTTGATCGGATCGCGCATCAGGATCGGCTGATTGCCGATGCGGTGGAGCGGGACGAATCGCGGTTGCGGAGTTTCATACGCAGCCGTGTGCTCGACACGGGCGACGCCGAGGATGTGCTGCAGGATGTGTTTTACGAGCTGATCCAGACCTACCGGATGATGAAGCCGGTGGAGCAGGTGACGGCCTGGCTGTATCGCGTGGCGCGGAACCGGATTACCGATCTGTTTCGGCGGCGGAAGGCGGTCTCGCTGAGCGAGGCTATCTCAGCCGACGAAGACGCGCCGACGATGGAAGACCTGCTGCCGTCTCCGGATGCGGGACCCGATGCGATCTATGCGCGGGGGCTGCTGATGGAGGCGATGGACGATGCAATCGATGAATTGCCGGACGATCAGCGCGAGGTGTTTCTGGCGCATGAGTTCGACGGGCGGAGCTTCAAGGAGTTGGCTGAAGAGACGGGAACGAGCATCAACACGCTGCTCTCGCGCAAACGGTATGCCGTACTGCATCTGCGGGAACGGTTGCGCGAATTCAGCGAAGGTTTGGAGACGAAATGAGGAGCGGGATGAGAAATTTCAGGTTGTTCAAGGTTGTGAAGATTTTGCCGATCCTGATCGTAGGCATCTTTGCGTTTGGCTACTTCACGATGACGCTGTGGAACGGTCTGATGCCGGCCATCTTTGGGTTGAAGACGGTAACGTTCTGGCAGGCTCTGGGTTTGGTGGCGCTGGGTAAATTGCTGTTCGGCGGGTTCCATCGACACGGCGGCGGCCCACGCGGCTGGAAGCGGCACATGGCAGACCGCTGGGCCAACATGACTCCGGAAGAGCGGGAGAAGTTTCGCGCCGGGATGCGCTCGCGTGGACCATGCGGATTTGGCCGTCGTGAGGGAACCGCAGACACGCAGCCAACCCTATAGGACAGAAGAAAGGTGGATCGTGGCTATCAAGAGTTTCGATGACGCAAAGAAGGCGCAGTCGGCGAACGGTATCGGCTGTAATGCGGTGGAACGGATGTCTCTGGCGGAACTCCTTTACCAGGTGCTGACTGGTGAGGGTTCGCCGTTCCGGATTGCTTCCGGCCCCAAAGCGGCGTAGCCTGACATCCGGCCCTGAGAACGGGCCAAGGGGTTGGGGATGACACAATTTGGGTACATGACGGGTTTCGGCAATGAGTTCGCCACCGAGGCAGAGGCAGGCGCGTTGCCGGAAGGCCAGAACAGCCCGCAAAAGGCTCCGCTTGGGCTTTATACGGAGCAGGTTTCGGGGTCGCCGTTTACAGCGCCGCGGCACCTGAACCGCCGGGCCTGGACGTATCGGATTCGGCCGTCGGTGATGCACAAACCTTATGAGCGCATTGGCAATGGCCTGGTGCGATCGACGCCGTTTGACGAGGTGGAGACCACGCCGAGCCAGTTGCGCTGGGATCCGATTGCGCTGCCGCCGGGACCGTGCGACTGGGTGGATGGGTTGGTGACACTGGCAGGCAATGGCGACCTGACCATGCATTCGGGGTTGGCGATCCATGTGTATGCGGC
>JANXWZ010000246.1 GCA_025350865.1 Rhodanobacteraceae bacterium | reverse complement strand
CACAACGCTGCCCACCAATGCTTTCGAGCCGGACTGCGGAACGAAGTCGCGAAGCTGATCCTGACCGCTTCAGGTGGGCCGTTTCGGGAGACCCACATTTCGGCGCTTGAAACGGTGACTCCCGAGCAGGCATTGAATCATCCAACCTGGAAGATGGGACCGCGCATCACCGTCGATTCGGCAACCTTGATGAACAAGGGTTTTGAGGTGATCGAGGCATGCCGGTTGTTCGATCTGCCGCCGGACAAGGTTCGGGTGACGGTGCACCCGCAGAGCACGGTACATTCGCTGGTGGAGTTTCAGGACGGGTCTATATTGGCTCAGATTTCGGTGACGGATATGCGGTTGCCGATTCTTTATGCGCTGGCTTATCCGGAGCGGCCTGCTTCGACGCTGCGGTTCGATCTGGCGACTTTGTCGCATCTGGACTTCTCGCAGCCGGATTTCGAGAAGTTTCCGTGTCTGCGACTGGCGTATGAGGCGGCGGCTTCGTCGCAAGCGGCTTGTATTGCGCTTAATGCTGCCGACGAGGTTGCGGTGGCGGCGTTTCTGGCGGGGACTATTCCCTTCCTTGGCATCCCACGTACAATCGATCGTGTGCTGGAGCTAACGCCGGCGGCGCGTCCGGAGTCTATTCCGGAGGTTCTGGCGGCCGACCAGGCGGCCCGGGCCTGTGCCCGGGAAGTCATCGCAAACAACCACTGACGCACGTCGAACGAGGTCCAAGTTTTGTCATTTCTGCACGCATCGCAACTTGCCATTATTCCCCGGTTTGCCATCGTTCTAGGCATCATGGTGGTGGTTCACGAGCTGGGACACTTTATCGCGGCCAAGCTGTGTGGCGTGCGGGTGGAGGCGTTCGCGATCGGATTCGGCAAGCGGCTATTCGGCTACGTTCACAATGGCACCGACTATTGCGTGAACCTGATTCCGCTGGGCGGCTATGTGAAGATGACGAACGAGACCCCGGAGGTTGGCGGGGCGACGAACGCGGCTCCGCAAAGCTCGAACGACCCCGGGGATTTTCAGAACCATCCACGCTGGCAGCGCACGATTATTGCGGTGGCGGGGCCGGTGGCGAACTTTATTCTGGCCTTCGCGCTGATGGGCGGGCTGTACATGTTCGACAACCAGGTGCCGGCGTTTGTGACACAGCCGGCGGTTGCGGACTTTGTGGCGCCGAATTCGCCCGTTGGCAAGACGGGCATGCAGTCCGGCGACCGCGTCGTTCACTTCGACACGATCGAGAACCCGACGTGGGGCGATCTGGAGCAGCGCGGGCCGCTGGACTCCAACCAGAATGCGGCGTTTTCGTTTGTCCACGATGGGCGTCGCGTGGATACGACGTTGTTTATCGAGAACAAGGGCAAGCCAGAGGATATGGATTTTGCCGATCTCGGGATGGTTCCGGTGCAGCAGTCCATGCCGGTCCAGGTGAAGGCTTTGCCGGACAAGACCAAACCTGCCGCTGTCGCGGGGTTCCAGCCGAACGATGTGGTGGTAGCGATCGACGTGCTGCATCCGCATTCGGTGGAGGCCTTGCTGGCGTATTTGCAGGACCGCGCGGGCAAGCCCTCCATAGTGACACTGGCTCGCAAGGATGGGACGGGTGCGGCGACCGAGTTGAAGGTTCCGATTCAGCCGTTCTATGGTGATGGGCAGCATGGGAAGCTGTGGATGATTGGGTTCCAGGCGGTGCCTCCGCCGACGACGGTGAAGAAGATGCCGTTTGCGGCGGCGATGGCGGCGTCGTGGACGGACAACGTCAAGAACTCGAAACTGATCTTCGATGTGCTGCACCGGTTGTTTACGCGGCAGGTTTCGGTGAAGTCGCTATCGAGCCCGGTGGGCATGGCGGTTCAGGTGAATGAGGCGTTTGAGGCTCCGGGGAGCTTCCCGATCATTGCGACGATGGCGATGATCTCGCTAAACCTGGGGATCTTCAACCTGCTGCCGATTCCGATTCTGGATGGCGGCATGATCGTGTTTCTAGCGATCGAAAGCCTGATGCGGCGCGACCTGAACCAGGCGGTGAAGGAGCGGGTGTATCAGGTGGCGTTTGTGTGTCTTGTGCTGTTTGCGGCGGTGGTGATCTTCAACGACATTACGAAGCTGTTGCCGGCGCATTTGAAGACTTAGCGGCACGCTTTAGGCGCAGCTCGCGGACTGCGCTGAGCCTATGGGTCGGGCCTTCAGCCCTCGGGATTCGTCGCCATCCCAAACCTGGGGCTACGCCCCAGGCTGGTAGTTCCAGGGCCCTGGCCCTGGAACGCAAGGTCAACCGCAGATCCCTACGGGATGACAAACAAAAGCCAGTAGGGAAAGTGAGCTTTTGAGCTAACCGCGGAGTTCGGCGGCGATTTTGGTGGCTGCTATGCGGGCGCGGTCGACTTCGTCCGGGCCGAAGCTGATGGCTCCTACGCGGGCGTGGCCTCCGCCACCATAGCGCTCGCAGATTTCGGCGATGTTTTCCAATTCTTCGTGGGGGATGGGACTCCAGGGATTGGTACCTACTGAGATTTTGGTGCGGGACGCCGAGCGCGTGACGCCTACGGTATAGGTTGCGTCGGGAAAATAGTAATAGGGGATGAATTTGCTGATCGCTTCGGTAGGGCGATCCAGAAGGTCGTAGAAGACGACGCCGTCGGCGAGTTCGGCTTTGGTGCGAATCAGGGTCATGGCCGCCATGTGCTTGCTCATCAGCGGGGAGATCTTCTCGCGGACGAAGGGTTCGGCCATGATGTCGCCGAGCGTCATGTCGGTGAGCAAGGGGATGATGCGCGGGATGAAGTCGGGTGTGTCGGCGTTCTCGATGACCATGGCGAGCTTCATGGCTGGGGCCTCCATTTCGACGGCGCTCTGTGCGCTGTCGAAGCGTGCTCCGTCGATAATGTCGGCCCAGTAGAGCAGTTCTCCGAGGCCGGAGACGTCGAAGCCGAAGCGGCTTGCGCCAACGGCAGCGATAAAGCTGGTGCAGGAGATCATGTCGGGGTCGAAGAACTGGCGCATGCCGAGCGCGCCGCGCTGACCCGCGACGAAATGGGCTCGGTCTTCTTCGGTGAGGAAGGCGCTCTGGTGGTGATCGAACCACCAGGTGAGTTTGGGCGATGAGGTGTACTTGAAGTCGACGATGGCGTTTTCGCCGGGACCGAAGACGTCGTCGGAAATGCCACCAGTGGCGGCGTGGGAGAGGCCTCGGTACTCGTAGCCGCTGGCCGTGCCGATGCACTCTTGATGGAACTTGGTGAAGACCGCTGCGGAACAAGCTCCGTCAAAGCACTGGTTATGATGAAGGACACGAAATGTCATGAAGCTCCTGCAATTCTTTGTTGCGCGTCGATGGGGTTTACCGCGCGGTTGGTGTCGAGGCCGAGCCAGTAGCAATTAGGATTGCTCTGACAATCAATTTTAGGCGAACGGAGTCCCCTGTGTCCGAAATCGATCCAACCATCCAACCAATATCGTCTGAAATTCAAGTTCCATTGACGTTTTCGGGCGAAAATGAATTGCCTCCTGTCGCTCCGAAGCCTACGGTGAAGCGCTTCTTTGTGGGCGATGACGGACTGCGCGCGGGCTGGAGCGTGCTCGTTTTTCTGCTGCTGGTGGTGCTTTTGAGTCTTTGTTCGGGCTTCGTGACCAAGCACTGGCACCTGATTCCGGATGCGCCGGCCAAAGCTGCAGATGGTTCGACGGTGCTGTCGCCGCGCGTGGCGGCAATTGGGGAGTTTCTTCAGTTCGCGATGCTGGCCCTGGCGGCGTATCTGATGTCGCTGATCGAACGGCGGCCGTTTGGCCGGTATGGGTTGGGGGCAGCGCGTATGTTGCCCGATTTTTTGACGGGCCTCTTCTGGGGGTTCGCCGCGCTTTCCTTGCTGGTAGGTGCGTTGCTGGCGAAGCACGCAATTGCCTTTGATGGAGTGCTGCTGCACGGGACAACAGCGCTGGCGTACGCCTTGAAGTGGGCACTGGTGTTCGTTTTCGTCGGGCTGTTTGAGGAGTTCCTGTTTCGCGGCTACCTGCTCTATACCGTTTCGCGCGGCGTTGCGGGGATTACCCGGGCCATGGACCCTGCGAACAAATACAGCCATGCGATCGGATTCTGGGTGTCGGCGCTGATCTTCTCGGTCGCGTTCTTCATGGTGGCGCATCTGGGGAACGGCGGCGAGAACTGGATCGGCATCCTGCAGGTTGGGCTGGTTGGGGTGGTGTTTGCGTTCTCGCTGTATCGGACGGGGTCACTGTGGTGGGCGGTGGGAATGCACGCGTCGTGGGACTGGGCGCAGAGCTACTTTTACGGGACGGCGGACTCTGGGACGATCGCTATTGGCAGGCTGATGGGGTCGCATGCGGTGGGATCGAAGCTGTTTTCGGGAGGAGCGGATGGGCCGGAGGGGAGTGTTCTGGGGATTCCGACTCTGTTGCTGATGCTCGTTGTGATTCACTTTACGCTGCCGAGGCGGATTTATGGGTTGACGGCGGATCAGGCGGGGGTGGTTTAGGGTAAGGGGTAAGGGGTAAGGGGTAAGGGGTAAGGGGTAAGGGGTAAGGGGTAAGGGGTAAGGGGT
>JANXWZ010000214.1 GCA_025350865.1 Rhodanobacteraceae bacterium | reverse complement strand
CGCCAGTTCCGTTGGTTGGCGTGAAGTAGTTATATTGCCGGTTGACAAACAGCTTGACGCCACGCGAACCGACATAGTTCGTCGTGAGCTTCAGGTCGAAGGGCAACTCCCGCTCAATACCGAAGTTGTATTGGTAGGTGTATGGATACGTCATGTTATTGACTACCGACTGTACCGACGACAGAGGGCTGAGGACAGGAGTAATAGTAGCTAACAGCGTACTGGAGTTAGCCAGGCCATCTTTCGCCGTCGACTGCAGTGATGCGGCGACCGCGTTGGGCGAGCTCTGCGCGTCGTTTACGACAAGGTTGCTAAAACCCGAATCGTAGTAGACGCCGAAGCCGGCATGAAATACAGTCTTGCCGTCGTGGAAGATGCCCTCGTGAGGGTTGAACGCAAATCCCAGACGAGGGGAAAAGTCCATACCGGGCGTGGCAATTTTGTAGACCGCGTTGATTGGGTCCGTTAGTACAGAGGCAGGATTGATTGCCGGATACGGAACGCCGTTTGCGGAGTTAGTAAGGTAGTCGTAACGAATACCGGTATTCAACGTTAGTTCGGAGGTCAGCTTGATGTCATCCTGGATGAATCCGGCAGAACGCCAGTCGTGTGGATCGACACGAGTCGGTCCAAACGTTTTGGTGGCAGTTCCCGACGTACCCAGATAGTTGTTGATGAATTCGCCGATGGAAGAGCCATAGGAACCTGATGCTGAGTAGCTTAGTGTTCCAAGCGCATTCTGCGAAACGAACTCCTGCTCAATCTGGCGGCCGAAGTCGAATCCGGCACGGATGGATTGGCGTCCGAGCCGTAGGCCGATTGTGTCCTGCAATTGATATAGGTCTTCACCGCGGCCCTGCGGAAAATTCTGGTTCGGACCAAGGTTGGGAATGGTGTTTCCTGCCAGCGAGATCGTCGGAGAGGCCGTGGCTAACGGATTGGCTAGTGTTTGCGCGGTGAATTTGAACAGGAAGTTTAAACGCGTCTCCGATACCCGGAACTCATTCAGCAAGCGTGGTCCGAAGATGTGCGTCTCCGCTACCTGCGCCAATTCTGAATATCCGCCCTGCTGCGAGTCAAAGCCCGGCAGCGACCCGTTGTTACCGAAGTCCGGAGTTAGGAAGCCGCGATCGTGGATGTAGCGAACCGAGACCGTGTCCTTTTCGCGGGGAGTATAGTCCACGCGCACGTTGAACTGGGTGTCGGTATTTTGCTGGGGCTCCGCTGGCCGTTGAAAGAGTGCGGTTGTAACTGTGCATGTTCCAGCAGGGCAACCCGGTGAAACAACCGAGTAGCTGTTGTACGGGGTCGCACCGGTTGTGTTTGCAAACGTGCTCAAATACCCGTAGTTGGAGAAATAGCCGGCAAACAGGTTCGCCTGCGACGCTTGAATCGTTCCGGTCTGGGCAGCAATTAACTTCAGCTGAGCGACACCATTAGCGTCAAGAAGCTCTTGCCGACCAACTAGGGCGCGACCGAAAAAACGCTGCCACTGGCTTGCGCCGAAGGCGAAGAGCTTATCCTTGATGATTGGCCCGCCAGCAGTGAAACCGTAGGTATGGCGGTCAAAACGCGTCTTCTGCGGTATCTGGCCGAGAGCGGCAAGAGCAGCCTTAGACTGCCGCTGAGTCGCAGTGAGTGCATTCAGCCCCGAGCCTGTGTAGCGCTCAAATGCGGACCCATGATACGCATTCGATCCGCGAGCCGTTACAACGTTCGTCACTGCGCCGCCGGCCCGGCCAAACTCCGCCGAAGCCGAGTTGGACAGGACTGCGACCGTGCTGTATGCGCCCGGGATATCCGGCTGGAAGCCCTGTCCGGCGATCGCCACGTCATTAATTTCCTGGCCATCTATGAGGAAGTTGTTGGCCCGGGGACGTGCGCCGTTTGCCGAAAATACCTGCCCCTGCGCTCCAGCACCTGAGCCCGGTTGCGTGATCACTTGAATACCCGGCAGAGTCGTCGCGAGTTCGATTGGATTCAGCGAAAAGAGGGGTAGCTCGCGAAGATCGTTGGTGCTGATAATTCCTGTAAGTTGCCCGTTTTCAAGATTGATTGCATTCGATACAGCCTTTACCTCGACGACATCGTTCACCTTGCCGATCGAGAGAACCGCATCGTACGAGGTGACAACTGACGGGCTTACATTGACTCCTGTAGCCTTGCGCGAATCGAATCCCTGCTCTTCGAATAGCAGCGTGTACCGGCCCGGTGAAATGGCGTCCACGCGGTAAGCTCCGTCTCCCCGGGTGACAGCATTCCGAATTTCTTTGGTCTCCTCGTTCGTAATCGTCACTTTTGCGTTGGGCAATGCTGCGCCGGTAGAGTCGCGGGCAACACCCGAGAGAATGCCTTGGCTGGTCTGTGCGAAACCCGCGGAAGCAGCGACGGAGAGGACGATCGCTGGGACCATTGTGGCAAGTAGATTTCTAAATCGCATTCAAAAACGCTCCTGGAGGATTAGCTGAAGTTGCGGTCGATATCGAGGCACCTGAATTTCGGAGGCAACGAAATGGCGGCAAAGACAATCTGGGTCAAATAATTCTTGTATCACTGACATGAGCACGTTCAATGCCAAACCTACATTGCCTGTCGCATCAACTAAATAAGCAATGCGGGAGCTGCCCATGGTGTTGAAATATGAAAATCGGGAGAAAATTGCCGGCAAAATGACAATTGTGGAATTCAGGCTCGCCTCCGGGACGCGTAGAGCTCACCGCCGGGTGTTCCGAAGCTCAAATTCTTCTGTAGCCTTGAAGTGTGCAGCTCATTCTGGCCTCCATCTCGCCGCGATCCCGTAAGGCCAAGTCCGCCGCTGCCGACTCACTCACGATTGAATACATCGCACGAGCCACGCGGCTGACCCCCACCTCCGCCGTCATCTTCGACTCCGAGCAGTCGCTGCTTGCCGCAGCAGACCGCCAGCCGGGCCGACCCGCCGCCCAACTTCTCCTGTTCGATTCCCGCGGCGATCTTGTCTCGTCCGAAGAACTGGCTGGCCTGCTCGGCCGCCTCCGCGACGACAGTGTTCCGCGCATTCTGCTTGCGATTGGCCCCGCTGATGGCTGGTCCGCCGCCGCCCGCACCCGCGCCCACCGAATCATCTCGCTCGGCCGCATCACCCTCCCTCATGAGCTTGCGCGTGCCGTCACCGCCGAACAGATTTACCGGGCGCTCACCATCCTCGTCGGCCACCCCTACCATTCCGGCCACTAGACCCCGCGTGAGAGAATCATCCGGATCCCGTTCGGAGACTGCACGATGAGCCCCTGGAATCGCCTCACCCGCCGGCAGTCCCTCGCGCCGCTCGCCGCCGCACCCTTCGCCTTCCTTCGCGGCGGAAACCAGGCAACCGTCGTCAAGCCGAACATCGTCTTCCTCATGGCCGACGATCTCGGTTTTGCCGACCTCTCCTGCTACGGGCGTCCCGATTACAAGACCCCGAACCTCGACCGCCTCGCCGGTCAGGGAATGCGGTTCACCCAGGCGTACGCCAACTCGGCGGTTTGCACGGCCACCCGCGTCGCGCTGATCACCGGGCGCTACCAATACAGAGTGCCGGTCGGCCTGGAGGAACCGCTCGGCAGCCCCGCTCGCAATGTCGGCTTGCCGCCCAACCACCCGACGCTGCCGTCATTGCTCAAAAAGGTGGGCTACGGAACCTCTCTGATCGGCAAGAGGCACCTCGGCTGGCTCCCTGACT
>JANXWZ010000025.1 GCA_025350865.1 Rhodanobacteraceae bacterium | reverse complement strand
TGCGTTGAGCCGCGATCGCAGATGAACTTGCCACCGCGCCGCTGCACCTTTTGCCCGGTCAGCAGGGCGGCTCCGGAGAGGGCGACGAGAGCGTCGCACTCCGGCACCGCGCGGAGCGTGTACTGGTCGAACGAGGTGGAGATCCAGCTCTTTACCTTGAGCGCGACGGGCCTGGGGTAGAAGCGCGTCCGACCCAGCATGTAGTCCGCCGTATGGAGCAGCGGAAATGTACCGACATACTGGCGGGGAATGCCCTCGCGCTTGAGTCGCTGCCAAGGCCACGTCGAATAGATCTTCTTCAGGTGCCCTCGCCGGAGCAGCTGATGGGCCAGCTCGAACTGGTGAAACACCCCAAATGTGGCCTGAACGATTTGCATGGCGTCACTTGATGGTAGCAGCCGGGAACCGATGCGCTGGCAGCATCTGCCCGTCCACCACCTCGCGAATCCGACCATCGGACGTTATCAGAAAGCTTGTCAGCCCGAACTCGTCCGTCCGGAAGACATGCGCCCCCTCCACCGCCAGCCGCCCGATCACCTCAGCCCGAGGGTGTCCGAACGTGTTGCGCCGGCCAACGCTGATCACGGCATCCTCCGGCGCGGCGGCGTCCACAAATGCCTGTGTGGTCGAGGTCCGGCTACCGTGGTGGCCCACCTTCAGCAGGGTGACCGGATGCACCAGTCGGGCCGCCAGCATGGCCTGCTCACTGGGGGTTTCGGCATCGCCCTCCAGCAGGGCGGAGGCCTTGCCATACCGCATCTCCAGCACCACCGAGTCGTCGTTCTTCGGGACCCCCGCATTGACATAACCCGCCGCCGGAGCCAGCACCGACACCTCAACCGAACCCCAGTGGACGCGGTCGCCCGCATGAACATGCCGGACTGAAATCCCCAACCTCGCCGCATCCGCAAGCAGCGCCGCATACAGCTTTGAGTGTGGATCAGCACCCACCCAAAGCTCCCTTGGCTTGAGGTTTTCGAGGATCGCGGGCATGCCGCCCATGTGGTCCGTATGCGCGTGCGACAATACCACGACGTCCACCCGACGAAATCGCCGCGACCACAGATACGGTGAAATTACCTCGTCGCCGACATCGAATCGCGACACCACCTCGGCTGGCCCCGCGCGTCCTACGGGCCCGCCTGCGTCGATCAACATGGCCGCGCCCTCAGGATTCACCGCCAGCAGGCTATCGCCCTGCCCTACGTCGATCGCGGTAACTTCCAGCGACTGCGGAGTACGCACGGTCGGCTCCGGCCAAAGCACCATCGTCGCGATCAGAGGCATCGCAACCGCCGCCGCCAGCGCTCCCCACCCTGAGCGACGGACAAGCCAGCAACAGGCAAGCCACGCCAGAACGGCCAGCGCGGCCACCCACCAGACCGGCCCGGGGACCCGCACATCTGCCGCTGCCAGGCCGCTGATCCTGTGGATCGACCACGCAATTCCATGAAGCGCGGCGGCGGTCATCGCTGCGGGCAGCAACGCGAGCCACGAACTGACGAGCGAGCACAGAAACGTCGCCACCGCCAGCGGGGCCAGCACTGCGATCAATGGAATAACGATCATGTTCGCGGGCAAGGCGAAGACGGTTGCGCGATGGAAGTACATCGCCATGGGAAGGACCATCACCAGCTCGGCGACGGTCCCGACCAGCGCCAGCTCGCCCGCCCAGAGCGTTGCGCGAAACAGGTTTGCAGGGAGCCGATGCGCCCGTCGGCCCAGCAGTCCGGCCACAGCCTCGCCCCACATCTCCAGCATCACGCGGAGTTGCATCGCGTGCGGCTTGAAGTGTTTGCGCGGATGATGGAAGACGTCGTCCGCGACACTGGCATTGCGCAAAAACGTGTACTTTCCCAGCGGCACGGCAATGCCCGCGATGGCAACAATCGCGAGCGCCGTCATCTGAAAGCTCGCCTCAAAAAGACTTGCCGGATCCCAGATCAACAGTGCCAGCACCGCCGCGCCGAGCGCGTTCATTGCGTCCCGATCCCGCGATAGCAGCCGCGCGAGCAGGTACACCGACGTCATTGCCAAGGACCGCTGCGCCGGCTGGCCGAAGCCTGTAAGCGCGGTGAAGCCGCAGGCCGCCGCGATCGTGAACGACGTTGCGAGCCAGGGCGGACACCGCAGTTTGCCTAAAATCCAGAACACGCCGGAAGCCAGCAGCGCGATGTGCAGGCCCGATACGACGAAGAGATGAAAGGAGCCGGTTCGCTCGAAGCCAATGCGCAGACCTCGGGTCAGCCCTGCCCGATCGCCAAACAGCATGGCATTCAGCATTGCAGTATCGACCGCGTCCAAGCGCAGCGAGCGGGGCAGCAAATGGTTCTCAGGCGATCCGGCAAAGCGATCCATTCGGCCCGATGCCCACGCCTGAACTGCATACAGTCTGCATCGCCAGCCCGCCGGAGCCGAGCCGGTAACCCGAAGCTTCGCCGCCTGCGCGTTCGACTCGAAAGCGATCCCCTGCGTGGCCAGAAAGTCGGCGTACTGGAATGCCCCGGGATCGCGATATCGTTGCGGCGGACGCAGGCGCAGCGGCAATTTCACCCGATCCCCACAACCGAGCTGCAGGCCCTCCGCGTTGTACAGCGACACCCGCACGCCGCCGGAGACCGGCACCATGCGGCTCAAATCCGGAGTAATATCCTCAATCGCGTCGAGCTCCAGGTCGACCGCCAGCGGGTGCGAGCCGCCGCCTTCTTCGGTCGACTCCCACGCGGGCACGGAGTCTGCATCGTCCATCGCCGGCAGCTTTGCGGGCCGGACTCGAATAACGTGGCCCACCGCGTCGCGGCTTAGATTATCGGCGTAATCGGCCAACGCGGTCGGAAATACCGGAGAAGGCTGCCACTCCGCTGCGGCTAGCCCAAGGACCATCCAGGTGGCCGCCACCGGCATCCATGCCACGCGTGGTGCGCGTTTCATGGCAAACACTGCAATCCCGGCCAAAAGCAGAAGCCCCGCCAGCACCTCGACCACCGGGACCGCAACCATCGAAGCCGACTGCCATTTTGCCTCGACGATTCCAGCCGCGAACCACACCGCAGCGGCCGCCAGTGGAGCGCGCCGCAGACGCAATCGTTCGACTTGAGCAGCAGCTCGCATAGGGTCGTTCAGCTCTGGGTGACCGGAAAGAGACAGCTTCAGTTGTACACGTTTAGCGCCGGGTCAGCCGAACCACCGTCTCGATATGGAAGGTTTGCGGAAACAAATCGACCAGGTCCACGCTCTCCACCCGATAGGCCTCGCGCGTCAACACGGCCAGATCGCGAGCTAACGTCATTGGATCGCAGGAAACATAGACCAACTGCGCAGCGCCGATTCGGGCCAGAACTGCCGCTGCTTCAGCCCCGACACCTGCGCGCGGAGGGTCAAGGACAATCAGCTCGGGCCGGTCGCGCTGCAACTCGCGCATGCGCAGAAAGTCGAGCGTTGCGGAGTGCACGGCCTCAAACGTGGGCCGCCCCTTGCCGCCTTTGGCTGCGACCGCAAGATCGGCCGCAGCGGCATCGCCCGCCTCCACTGCTACGACCCTCGCAAATCGCTCCGCCAACGCCCTTGTAAACAGTCCAACGCCGGCAAACAAATCCCAGGCCAGCGTCCTGTGCGCATTCCCGCAAACCAGCTCTACGAGCCGCCCCACGAGAAAGCGATTGATCTGAAAGAACGCGCCACGGCTGACCCAATACGTCCGGCCAGCGACCTCGTAGTTCAACCCCGGCGCACCCCAGCCAATACCTGCCCACCGCCGGCGGACCCTGCGGTTTAGTTCGGGATCGAGCTCCGCTTCAGCCCCCGCCAGCTCCGGCACTTCGGCTTGAACTCGCCCGCAAAGAGCGGGGAAGCTTCCGGCATCCATTTGTGGCTCGCGCAGAAAAAACGTGATCTGCAGGCGCGACTCGTCGCCGGAGCAGAAGAGTTCGACCTCGGACGTTGCCGCCAGCCAGCGCGCCGAATTCGCATCTGTCGCACCCACTCTGAGGAGTGCTTCCGCCGCCCGCCAAAGCAGGGGGGCAGCTATGGGACATTCCGCAATTGGCAGGAATTCGTTGGTCCCGCGACGGCTGTACCCCACCCTAGGCTCGCCCTCGACCATCTCCACCCGCAAACGGATGCGGTTGCGATATCCCCACGGCTCGCTGGCCTGCGTGCCGATCTCCGGAACGGCTTCCAGACCAGAAGCGGCAAAGATTCGGCATAAAATTTCCACCTTCAACTGCAACTGCGCGGCATATTGGGCGTGCTGGTATTGACATCCGCCACAGGTCCCAAAATGCCTGCAGGGCGGGTCTACGCGGTTAGCCGAGGCCTCCAGAATCGTCGGTAGCGCGCCATCTTCATCCGCCGTAACCAGTTCATCGGGCAGGACATACGACAGGACAGCTCCATCCTGAATGTGGAAAGTCCCGCCATACTCCGCCGCACCAATTCGGATTGCCTTCGATGTCACCCGTTACGCCTCTGATTAACCATAGCGGGTTTGGCTCATCCCGGTTTGCCGCCGCAGGCCGCGCCGACGCAACATATGGCTTGAAACCGTGTATTAACATGCAGCAACGACCAGGACTTCTCGGGACGGCTGGGCAGCATCTGATAGTTATCTGTCGGCAAGTTTCCGGGAGCCTGGATCGAGGAGGATCTATGAAATTTCTAAAATATCTCGCACTGTTCGGCCTTCTGCTCATCCCCATGAGCTTCCAGACTGCTGACGCACAGGTCCGGATCGGTGTCGGAATCGGTGTCGGCGTCCCGTATGCCGAGCCGTATGCGTACCAATATGGCCCTCCGGTGTGCTCCTACGGCTATTATGCTGCGGCACCTTACGCCTGCGCCCCTTACGGCTACTACGGCCCCGATTACTTCCTTGACGGCGTCTTCATCGGCGTCGGCCCGTGGTATCGCGGCGGATACGGCTATCGTGGCGGCTATGCCTATCGTGGCGGCGGATACGGCTATCGCCCCGGTTACTACGGCGGCGGTTCCTACGGCTACCGCCCGCATCCAGTCGAGGGATATCGTGGCGAGGTTCGCGAAGGATATCGTGGCGGTGAAGGCTTCCGCGGCGGCAGCGGATACCGTGGCGGTGGCGGCGAAGGCTTTCGCGGCGGCAACGGCGGAGGCGGATTCCGTGGTGGCGGCGGTGGTGGTGGGTCGCACGGCGGCGGACGCCGGTAACTTCTAAAGTTTGCCTCAAACAGTAGGATGCCAGCGCCAACCAGCGCTGGCATTTCTGTTGGCAATCAATGGTGCGGCATGTAGAACAAGCTCAACCGGGGAAGCTTCCGCGCCTCCAACAGCCGCTTTTGCAGAAACTGTTGCTGTACCTGCTTGATCTGGACTGCCTGCATCTTGCCACGGTAGGGGGCAAGTTCGCGCGCCGCCTGCTCCCGCAGCGCGACTAGTTCCTCTTCAGTTGCGTCCGCCATCAACCCAGCAAACATCTTCTCTTCGAGTACGGTCAGGGTTCGATCCAGATCCTCGAGATTCAGATCGCCGGTGGCAGCAGCAAGCTCGCGCAACCGCAGCGCGACCGCCGCCTCCAGTCCCGTTGCCTCAATTGCCGCCGCGTTGGTTTCCAGATAAACCCGAATTCGCTCGGCTTCAAAGCCGCTCTCGCGTTCCGGCGTCTCCGGCCCGGGCATCGATCCGGTCGCGGCTTCCGCAGCAGCCTCGGCCGCCTGCATCACACTCTGCGCTGCCCAGGCCAGACCGTTGATCTTCCGCGTCCGCCCTTTGGCGCGAAGCTTCTGCGCGTCGTGCTTATCAAACGCGTCGTCGATCCCGCGGAGGACGATTTCCAGCGGCAATCCGGCCTCGTGCCACGTTTCGATCAACGCCCAATCGAGCGTTGACAGCATCAGCAACGAGCCGCGCCTCTGCTGAAACCGCTCCTCGATTTCCGTAAAGTAGTTGAAGTAATTCAGCATGCGGTGCGCGCCTCAGCCGCGGTCGCACCGCTCAAGCCGGACGCCGCCGGTGTTGCTTCTCCTGCCGCTCCATGTGCCGCTCGTACACCAATCGCAGCCCGGTCAGGGTCAGGTTGTCATCGACAATCTCGATGTAGCGCGAGCCACCTGCGATCAGCTTGGCCAGGCCGCCGGTCGCGATGGTCGCCACCTTGGTCTCCGGCCCGTGGTCCAGAATCATGCGCTCGATCATGCGCTCCAGAATTCCGTCCACCAGCCCGATATACCCGTAATAAAGGCCAATCTGCATGTGGTCGGTGGTGTTGGTGCCGATCACCTTCGCTGGCTTCTTCACGTCGACCCGGGGTAGCCGGGCGGCCCGTGTAAACAGCGCATCGGCCGAGATGCCGAGGCCCGGAGCGATCGCCCCGCCCAGGTATTCGCCCCTGGGCGACACCACATCGAAGGTCGTCGCCGTACCCATGTCGACGATGATGCACGCCGTCTTGAAGCGCTCGAATCCGGCGACGCAGTTGACGATGCGGTCTGCGCCTACCTCGGCTGGGTTGTCCGTCAACACCGGCAATCCGGTCTTCACGCCGGGCTCAATAAACACCGGCCTCACCTTGAAGAAATGCTCGCAAACATGGCGCAGCGTGGAGTCGAGCGGCGGCACCACAGACGAAATCACGATCGCCGTCACATCCGACATCTTGCCGCCACCGAGTTCGAACAGACTCCGCAGGATCATCCCAAACTCGTCTGACGTGCGCGACTCGGGCGTCGAAATCCTCCAGTGACCCACCAGGTCGGAGCCGTAGCGTGCCGTGCTGCCCTCGGCCACCGCCGCAGGTGAGTTGGCCGGGTACAGCCCCAGCACCGTGTTTGAGTTCCCAACATCAATCGCGAGCAGCATCGTTCCCTTACCCTTCCAACGCGCTTCGAACGCCGCCCGAGAGGACTAGACGCATCTCCCCTTTGTCGTCTTGTACCTGCAGAAATCCCTGGCTGTTCAAACCGCGTGTCCAGCCAGTATATCCGCCGCCTTCGTCCACCGTAACCCGCTTTCCCGCTACCCAGCTCGACGCTGCCGCGAAACGTGTGTAAATCGACTGTTGGCCATGGTGCCCTGTGAAATCCCGCCGAATCCCCTGAACCTCATCATCGAGATGCTTCAACAACAGAACAAGCACGGTCTCGCGGGCCGCCTCGCGCCCGCTCTCCAGGTATAAGGACGTCGCCAACTCACGCAGTTCCGGCGGAAATCCACGGTGCGCAACATTCAAACCGATCCCGACTACGGCATACTTCAGCGCCGGTCCGTAGGTTTCGCCCCATTCGGGCGGCGGTGCTTCCGACGCCGACTCCACCAGAATTCCGCCGCACTTCCGATCCCCGAACATCAGGTCGTTGGGCCAGCGCAGATCCAGTTCCAACCCGGTGGCCTCCAGTACCGCCGCCCGTGCTGCAAGCCCCGCTGCCATCGGCAGATTTCGCGCATCGGCTAGCGGCACGCCCGGCGTCACCAGCACCGAGCAGTACAGCCCATCGCCGGGAGCCGAGTACCAGGTATGGCCTCCGCGCCCGCGACCAGCCGTCTGTTCATCGGCCACCCACGCGCCCCACTTCGCGCCGGCACGAGCCGCAATCAACGCCAGCTCATTGGTCGAATCGACGGAAGCGAAGTGCCGAACCCGCCCTTCAAACCCTGTCCCCAGCACACCGCGTTCAACGGACGGCAAGTCGAACTCAGCTGACATCGACTGAAACCTTCATGCTCAGATCAGCCCACGCACTAGCCGAGGTCACCGCTCCCACCACCACAAAATCCACCCCCGCCTTAGCGTAGTCCGCGACGTTCGCCAGCGTGATACTCCCGCCGGCTTCCACCTGCACCCCAGGCAGCGCCTCGCGGATCTGCTTCACAGCCTTCTTCACCGCTGCGGGCGTCATGTCGTCAAGCAGAATTGACTCTGCGCCACCGGCAATGGCCGTATCCAGATCGCTCTGCGTCCGGACCTCCACCTGGACCCACTGCTTGCCTCGCCGGAACTTCAGCGCGCTTTCGAGCATCTTCGCCATCCCGCCGCCCACCGAGATGTGGTTGTCCTTGATTGACACGCCATCCTGCAAATCCTGCCGATGGTTTAACCCGCCGCCACAGCAAACGGAATACTTGTCCAGCGGTCGCAGTCCGGGAATGGTCTTCCGGGTATCCAGGATTTTTGTCCTGGTTCCGGCCACCGCGCGGACGAACTCATTGGTCGCCGTTGCGATGCCGCTCATCCGCTGCAACAGGTTGAGGATCACGCGCTCCGTGCTCAACATCGCTGCTGCGTTGCCGCGAATCACGGCGATTGGCTGGCCCTTTTTCAGCTTGACGCCGTCAAAGATCTCCGGGTGGCTGACCACCGTGAACCGCCCCACTGGCGCTCCTCCCTTGGCCGCCAACTCGGCGAAGATTTCCATCGTCGCCGCGATGCAGCCCAGCCCGGCCAGCACACAAGGCTGCCGCGCAACGATGGTGCCGGTGCCCCGCAGCTTCCGGTCGATGGTTAGTGCCGTCGTAATATCCTGCACCGCCTTATCTTCCAGCAGCGCATTTTCAAGGATGGCCCGTATCTTTTTGCTCTTCCAATCCATGCAAAAATTCTACGCCCCTCGGCGACCCAACCCGCAACCTGCATCTCAACAATCAGATGCCGCCACTAACCAGTCAATTCGCCTATCTGCTCCTGCTCGCGCTCCCGATTGCCTGCGCCGCCTGGACCGTTACCCATGAAGAGGTTTTCCGCGAGCCGCGCGAGTTCTGCCAGAAGAAAACGCAGGACTGCAAGCCGCTGGTCGCTCGAAAATTCTTCTACCTGTTCACCTGCGAGTATTGCTTCTCACACTACGTCGCCGCCTTCTTCCTCGTGCTGACACACTTCCAAATGCTCTACGAGGGCTGGCGTGGCTACCTGATCGCGTGGTTTGCGCTGGTGTGGATCGCCAACGTTTATATGAGCATCTTTAATCGACTGCGGCTGGAGATTAAACACGAGAATGTCGTCATTGCCACGGAACAGGCCGAGCAGAAAAAGCTTGATGACAAAGCCTGACAACTTAGCGAGGAAACCTATGAGCGAAAAGGCAAAGAACAAACCCGAAGGTGCCGAGTCGAACTCGGACATTCCGGAATCCCCAGCAGCACCGACCGATCCCTCACCCGAGGACACCAACATCACCCCGAAAACCACCCCACAACAGTCTTCAGAGTAGACCTGCCAGCGTTTGAAGTGACCGGTTTTAGCTGATTGACTGGGATCTGTCGGTTCCTTTGCTTATTCGACCAAGCCTAGCGGTTGAGCGCATCGAGCGCCGCCCTGGTCTTGTCGAAGAGCAGCTTCGTCTCCGTCGCCTGCTTCTTCAATCCATCGACAATATGAGCTGGAGCCTTGCCTATAAAGGCCTCGTTGGCGAGCTGCTTTTCGGCAGCCTGCAGACCCATTTCATACTTTGCCAGGTCCTTCGACAGCCGCTCCCGCTCTGCCGGAACGTCGATCACGCGCTCGTACAGCACCTGGACATCAAAGCCGGGTGTACTGCGAGTTCCATTGCCGGAAAGCGCAGTCTGCGCCAACGTGACGCCGCTGACGCGAGCCATCTTCGCCAGCATATCGGCGTTGGTGGACGCCAGTGTTGCGACAGGAGCATCGGTAGCGAAGACCACAATCGGAGTCGCCTCCTTCTCCGGCACACCCATCTCCTTCCGCAGCCCGCGAACGCTGACGATGAGCTCCTGCAACATCGTCATATCGGCGACCGCGACCGCATCGCCACGGAATTCCGAACCGAGCGGGAACCTTGTGAGTGCTATTGACTTCGCGGGCGAAGGCATTCCGACAGCGGCGTAGAGTGCGTGCCAGATCTCTTCCGTGATGAATGGCATGAACGGCGAAAGCAAGCGCAACGCCGCCTCATAGACGGAGATCAACGCGCCGAGCGTGAGTTCGGTCGCGGCGTTGCTGGTTCCGCCAAAGTCCAGCCGTACCTTCGCGAGTTCGAGATACCAGTCGCAGAATTCGCCCCAGAAAAACTGGTAGATCGCGTTGGCGGCTTCGTCGAAGCGGTAATCCTTGAGGGACTGATTGACCTCGTTCGTCGTGTGCGAGAGTCGAGCCAGAATCCAGCGCGTTTCAATCGGCGCTTCCGCCCATATCTCAGAAGCGAGACATGGGGCACACAGCTTGGTGGCAATTCCGGCTTCCTTCGCGCGGTCGATGTTCATGAAGATGAATCGCGCCACATTCCATATCTTGTTCGCGAAGGCGCGGTAGCCTTCGGTGCGCGCCTCAGAGAACGCAATGTCAGTCCCGGGCGAAGCCATGCTGGCCAGCGTGAAGCGCACGGCGTCCGTGCCGAAGCGTTTGATGATGTCGATGGGGTCGATGACATTGCCCTTGGTCTTCGACATCTTCTCGCGGTTGGCGTCGCGGACGAGGGCGTGGATGTAAACTTCGCGGAACGGCACCGCATCCTTGAGCGTTCGCGGCGTGCCATCCGCCATCGGCACGTCGAGCATGAAGTGGCAACTCAGCATGATCATCCGAGCGACCCAGAAGAAGAGGATGTCGAAGCCGGTGACGAGCAGGTCGGTGGGGTAGAAGGCCGCCATGTCCTTCGTCATCTGCCCATCCGGCGGAGGCCAGCCAAACACGGTGAATGGCAGCAGGCCGCTTGAGAACCAGGTGTCGAGTACGTCGGTCTCCTGCGTGATCTCAGCCGATCCGCATTTTGAGCAGACTGCGGGCGTGGTTCGGGCGACGGTGATGCCCTTGCAGTCCGCGCAGTGCCACGCCGGGATGCGATGGCCCCACCAGAGCTGCCGCGAGATGCACCAGTCGTGGATGTTGCCCATCCACTCGAAGTACGTCTTGGCGTACATCTCCGGCGTGAACTTGATGTGGCCTTCCTTCACGGCCTCAATCGCTTTGTCTGCCAGAGGTTGAATCTTGATAAACCACTGGTCGGACAGGCGCGGCTCAATGACCGAGCCGGAGCGTTGCGAGACAGGGACGGTCATCGCATGGTCCTTCACCGCAACTAGGAGCCCAAACGCTTCGAGATCGGCGACCACCTGCTCGCGGGCCTCGAACCGATCCAGCCCGTGATACTTCGATCCCGGCAGGTCCACCTTCGCGGTCTGGTCGAGGATTGAGAGACTCGGCAACGAGTGCCGCTGCCCAATCGCAAAGTCGTTCGGATCGTGTGCCGGGGTTACCTTCACTGCGCCAGTTCCAAACTCCGGATTCGCCCAATCATCGGCGACAATCGGAATCTCACGGCCCGTCAACGGCAACGTCAGCATCTTGCCGACCAGCGCGATGTACCGCTCGTCGGTCGGGTTCACCGCGACTGCGGTATCGCCCAGCATTGTCTCCGGGCGAGTGGTCGCGACTACGATAGAACCCGAACCATCGGCCAGCGGATAGCGGACGTGGTAGAGCTTGCCGATGCGCTCTTCGGACTCCACCTCAAGATCTGAAACTGCGGTCTGGAGCTTCGGATCCCAGTTGACGATGTACGCGCCGCGATAGACGAGGCCCTGCTCATGCAGCCGCACGAACGCCTCGATCACCGCAGGCGAAAGCGTGTCGTCCATGGTGAAGTATTCGCGGCTCCAGTCGACGCTCGCGCCGAGACGCCGCATCTGCTCCGTGATCGCGCCGCCATACTGCTTCTTCCACGTCCACACCTTGTCGGTGAACGCTTCGCGGCCCAGCTCCTTGCGCGTCGTCTTGCCTTCGGCTGCGAGCTGTTTCTCGACCATCATCTGCGTCGCGATACCCGCATGATCTGTGCCCGGAACCCACAAGGCACGCTCGCCCGACATGCGATGCCAGCGGGTGAGAATGTCCATCTCCGCCTGGTTGAGCATGTGCCCCATGTGCAGGCGGCCGGTCACGTTCGGCGGCGGGAGCAGCATCGTAAATGCCTTGGCATGATCGCCGGCAGCAGGGACCGGCGTATCAAACAGGCGCTGCTCAACCCAGTACTTCGCCCACTTCTCTTCGATCGCGGAGGGGTCATACGCCTTCGCCAACTCGTTCGCTCCGGCCACCGCGCCCGGAGTCAGTTCCACTGCATCGCTCATGCCTTAAGCCTAGCATCGCGAGCAGACAAAAGGGACGCAGCCAAGCCGCATCCCTCTCGTCCTACCAACTACCAACTTGCAACTACCAACTCGCTTCTAGAACGGAACGATCTTCCCGAGGCCCTTCTTCTTCTTGGTCTTGCTGGACGACTCGTCCGACTTGTCGAGCGCCGGCTTCTTGGCCTTCTTGCCGTTGGCGGGAGCGGCCTGCGCCGGAGTTACCGGTTTGCCTTCTGCCTCGTTGGCTACGTCGGGAGCCGCAGCAGCCTTCTCGCCCGCGGGCAATGGTGCGTTCGCTGTGCTTGGACCAACCGGCTTCAACCCGTTCGACGGGGCCGCAGCAGGCTTGGTAATGATCTCCACGCTCATGCCAGTCCCGCCGGAAACCGGCTTGCCCGTCGGCGCGGACATCACGCTTGTCGAAGGCGCGCCAGAGTCGGCGGTCGGAACATCCGTGAACGCGAGCGGTGCAGCGGGGGTCGCAGGGGCTGCAACTGCAGGAGCTGGGGTAGTGGCCGATGTGGTCGGCGCGACAGGCCCGTTCGCCGCGGGCGGGGTGGCATCCGGCGTAAACGCGTTCTTAAACTCGTCACCCGCTCTGCGCACAATCGTCGGGGCGATCGTCGGCTTGGGGTCTGCCAGCGTCGGCTCGCCAAGGTGTGACGCCATGACGGTGTCCGGCTTGTGTAGAAACAGCAACTGAACGCGGTTCGACACATTGTAGGAACTGCGGCTGTTCTCCAGATCCACGCTGGCCTGCATCTGTTCCTTGGTCGGGGTCGGAATCGGCAGATTCATCGCTGCCAGACGGTCCTTCGCGTCCTCCACATGCTGCGACGCGCCGTGTTCCAGCACCACCTTACGATACATGTCGGCTGCCTCGCCGTCGTAGAGCTGCTCAAGCTTGGCCCTGCCGCCTTCGGGCAGGTTCGGAATACTGCGCACGTAGCGAGCCTGCGCTTCGTAGGCATCGCCCAGACCGATCAGAACGTCGTCCATGTGGCTGTAGAGAGGGTACGTATCGGCCACCGTCTGGTAGCGCGCAATCACTGCGGCATAGTTGTTGCGGGTCGCATAATAGCTCGCGATGTCCGACTCGCGGGTTGCCAAAACCTCCTGCACATCGCGCAGCCTCTGCTTCGCCTGCGGTACCAGCGTCGAGTCCGGATAGTCCGTCAACATGTGCCGATACTCGGTCTCAGCATTCAACGCACGCGCATAGTCGCGGTCGGGGCGATCCATCTGCCGGAAATAGATGTCGCCGATGCGCATCTGCGCTTCCGCCGCCTCGGGCGCATTGGGGAAGAAGACCGTGAAGTCCTTGTACTCGCTTTCGGCCTGGGTCAGGGCAGCCGTGCCGCCCTCCTTGTACCAGCTATCGGCGATCGCCAGTTTTGCGCGCATCTGGTACTGCGAGTCGGGATAGGTATTCAACATGGTCTGCAGGTCGAGTCGCGCCACGTCGAAGTGGCCTTTGCGGGTGGCCTCGACAGCCTTGTCGTAGAGCTGCTTGTCGGGCAGCTTGGCGTCCACTCCGGCCAGCGCGTCCGTCTTCTTGTCGCGCTTCACAGCCTTTTTGGTGGACTTCGATTCAATGATCTTTTCTTCCTTCGGCTCCCCCTTCTTCTTACCGCGCTTGAAGGCAATCGACGTCGACACCGACTGCACCGGCTTGCCGGTCTGCGGGTCGATGGTCGTTTTGGTGGTCGTCGTGGCGTTGCCCTGCGTCGTCGTGGTGGACTGGACCGGCGTCTGCGTGGTGTCGGGAACCTGGGCTCCGGCACTGATCATCAGGCCTGCAACAGCAGCGCCGGCCAACAGCGCGGCGCGAACATTTGGGAAAAAGGAAGAGCGTGTAGTCACGTTAATTGAAACCTCATCCGCCCCGCGCAACCTATGCGCGCAAGCTCCATCTATTTTAGTCCTGCGCCACAGCCGCTGCACGAGCCAATGCCAGAAACTCGCGTGCATTCCCCTCAGTCCGGGCCAAATCTCCTGAAGAAAAGATCGCTGAACCCGCCACGAGCATATCCGCTCCTGCTTCGACCACGCGAGCGACCGTGTCGTGAGCAACACCGCCATCGACTTCGATCCGAAAATTCAGCCCCATCTCTTCGCGGAGCTCGGCCAGATGGGCGATCTTGTCCAGCGCCAGCGGTAGAAACTTCTGCCCGCCAAACCCGGGGTTGACGCTCATCACGAGCACATGATGCAGCATCGGCAACACTTCAATCAGCGTCTCCACGGGGGTCGCCGGATTGATGACCACGGCAGGCTTTACGCCATGCTGCTCAATTAGTTGCAGCGTCCGGTGCAGGTGGCGGCAGACCTCCTGATGGACGCAGATCATGTCCGCCCCGGCCTCCGCGAAGGCCTGAATATAGTCATCCGGATTCTCGATCATCAGATGGCAGTCGAGCGGCAGCTTTGTGATCGGTCGGATCGCCTTCACCACCGGAGGCCCGAAGGTGATATTCGGGACAAAATGTCCGTCCATGACGTCGACATGGACGATCGTTCCGCCACCCCGCTCCGCGGCGGCAATCTCATCCGCCAGATGCGCAAAGTCGGACGCCAGAATGGAAAACGCAAGCTCGATCAAAGAGGTAGCTCCTGTCCTCAGTCTAAATGAGGCGGTGAACCGGGTGCCCCATTTCAAACAGCTTCATCATTTGAGGTGGGGACAGAAACCTCCAGACCCGCAGCCTTCGCTTTCTTCCCGCGTGGAACCACGGGCACGACTCGCTCCACACCCTCGCGGCCCTCATGCAGAATCTTCACCTTGGCCTCAGGTGCAGCGGCCCGTTGAGTCTCCGCCATGAACTTGACCTCGCCAATCGCCATCCGCGCCGCACCACGCAGAATCCTGCGCACTGGCCAGCTCCCGTCGGGATTCGGAAAAAAGAGTTCGCCCGCCCGCTGCTTCTCCGGACGGTAATACCAGCGGCGGAACAGCGATAAATGGTCGCTCATCGTCGCCAGGTCAACCGATTCGCGAACCCGGCTCTCGAGCGTAGCCAAAACGTGGTCCGCGCGGACCTCAGGCGACTCAACCGCCGCAACCGGGCCATCGTCCAGCGGCACCGCCTGCAGCATCAACGGCTGCGCAAATAGGCTCGACCCCACACTGGTCTGCTCCTTCACCGCGCGCACGCCCAGCGTGGACAACCGATCCGGCCCGACCAGGCACCCACCGCGCAGCATGAATACGGCAGCGTCGAGACTCTCGGTGTCGCGCCCCGCGGCCTGCTGGACAATGACCGCCGCGAGCTTCGGAACCGGGCTAACCAGATCATCCGCCAACCCCGCCGCCGCCTTTACCTTCTGGTGCTGCTCATGCAGCGCCGCCGCCTTCTCAAACTCCATCTCCACCGAGGCCCGATCCCGCTCCAGGCCAATCCCGGCGAGCATCGACTCGCCATGCGTCTGAAAGAAGGCCTCCACCGCCCGAGCCTCGGCCGCGTATTCATCCGCCGTGCAGGTCATGTTGCATGGGGCTATGCACTTCTTCATCTCCCCATATGCGCAGCCTGGGTGCGTAGGCGACACTTCGAGATCCTCGTAGCAGCGGCGCAGCTTGAAGAGATCCAAGACTGCGTCGCAGTAGCGCTCCGCTGCCGCACGTGAGGGGAACGGCCCGTAGGTCTGGTCCAGTCCGCGCTTGCTTAGACGATTCGTGGAGTAGACCCGCGGGTGCGCCGAGCCCATCGTCAGCCGCAAAAAGAATGGCGTGTGCAGCCTTAGCCTGCGCCGCGCCTCGACTGCGCCAAAGCAGCTCGAAGCCGCGTCATACAGCACCAGCAATGACTCGAACTCCGACCCCGTCACCGTGTACTCGATCGTCCGAACCCGATCCCGCAGATTCAGCCGCTTCGACTGCTCCTCCGGCGGGTTCAGCAGCCGAGTCATTCGCCGTCGGATATCCGCCGTCCGCGTCAGATACGGCTCGGCCCTGGGGTCTTCGCCCCGCAGCGCAAACACCCCCGGCAGCGCGGGCACGGATCGCAGAATCTCCGCCGCGCGCCCTGCATCAAAACCCAACCGATCACCGAATTGAAAGCCCGTCGCCACACTTGAATTCTAGCTGCCCCGGCACCCACCCAACCACACCCCTGTAACCCAATCCGCCAACGTCCGACACTAAATCCAACACGCCGCAAATTCAGCCAATCATTGTCGCCCAACCATGTATTATGGCTGCAACCGACAAAGCTAAATAAATTTAAAATCAGAGGAGCCCCGTGGAGATTACTAAGGCCAACAGAAAAAGATGCGTGACCTAGCAAAGGAAGGCAAGCAGATCAGTAAGATCGTCGCTGAAGACTTTCCTCAGTTTTCCTATTGGGATGTATATATCGAAGTCCGCGGTGATGGTGGTAGAAGTGCTTTGGGCATCAAACGGATGATCACAAATCGAATCAACTCACTCGCTGAAAGCAAGATCGGCGCAGAGCGTGCCGAGATTGCTGAGGAACTCAAGGAATTAGTTTGGCAGCTCTATAACAACCACAAGATTAGCCAAACGAGATTGAGTCAAATTCGAGAAGCGTTGGACGCATAAGCGCGGAATCGCAGTACGGAAGCGCGGCAATAATCCGTAGAATGGCGTCGGTGCCGACGAAAACCTTGAGGACATTTCATTTGGGTCTTTTCTCGTGGCGATTCGCAAACGTCAAACGAAGATCGTCCCGTATACTACCGCCATGCAGCTTACCCTCAAACCCGAGGTTGAAGCTCTCCTCCAGCAGGAGTTGAGCAACGGTCACTTTCACGATCCCAACGAAGTGCTGGAAACGGCTCTGCATGTGCTTGCCGACAGTCGGCCTTACGATCTCGCAACTCTGAACGCGAAGATTCGGGAAGGGTTGGACGACATCGAACGTGGGGACGTTTTCACCGAGGACGAGACGCGCGCATTCCTTGCAGCGATGCGAGCTCAGGCAACAGCAAAGACGAAATACTGAGATTTTTCGCTACGCTCAGAATGACCTCGTAGTTTAATCATGCAAATCATATCTGAGCCAAGACACCTAGCGGTCTCGGGTTACAGGCTTTCGCGAAAGCAATCCGAGAAGTGGGCGACATCGTGGGCTATCCCACCCGAATTCATCTTTTCTGCCAGCAAAGCGCAAACTCCTCGCTATGATGGCTTATGGAATTGGTCTCGCTGCAAACGACGCATCCTGATCGGCGCACGTTCCTTCAGAAGATAGCGTCGCTGGTGCTGCATGTTGTGCTGCTCGCGGCCCTAACCTACGAATTCCGCGCCGTGCCGCAGGTTCGCCGGCATGTTGTCGCCCGGGTTATGACCCCATACGCGCCCGGCCACACGGCTGTTGTCCAACCGCCGAAGCCCAGGATCATCCAGCCAAAAGAGGAACCGAAGCTCGCCATGAAACAGCCGGAGCCGCCCCCACCCAGCGGCGGCGACCCGTCCGGCGAGGATGACGTATCTCTCGCCATGGCCAACTTCTACCCCGCGCCAAAGCCCGATCTTTCCGCCCTGCCGCATGGCACACGCGGCGATATCGTCGTCGATATCGTCATCGACGAAGAGGGCAAAGTCGTGGAGACGGAGGTCGATCAGGGTCTCGGCCATGGTGTCGATGAGGCGGTCCTGGCCGTGCTCCAGACCTGGACCTTCTGGCCCGCCACCAAGGACGGCAAACCCGTGGCCAGCAAGCAGCAACTGCTCTTCCACTTCGAGCGCGCCTAGCGGCCAGCCGCCACACCTGCCGCGTGGGTTACAGTAGTACAAATTCCTTTTTCCCCGGAGACTCATGCGCGTATTCCGTGTTCTGGCAGCGGTGTCGATGTCGTCAGTAATGGCAGTTGCAACAGCTCAGGCTCCAGCAGCGAAGCCTGCGGCGGCCAAGCCTCCCGCGAAACCGGCGACAGCACCGGCCGCCGCCGTGACGACCGACAACAGCAATCCCGCCCCCGCCTCGCCGTTTCCGCAGGGGCCTCCCTCGAAGGCTGGGCTTGAGCTGGTGGCGATCCACACCGCCGACCGCAAATGGCGCGAGACCCAGCGCGGCTATGTCGATCCGCGCCGCGTCAGCAGGATTCAGCCCAAGGAGCTACGCTCCGTCGATCCCGCCACGCAGGCGAAGGAGTACGACCACCTGAAGAGCATCGTCGAGCAGCTCGACAAACTTGCCGTGGCAGATATGAGTGTGCCGGAGCACATCAATCTTGAGATTTATCGCTATCAACTCGAAACTCAAATCGACAACCAGAAGTTCAAGGAGTGGGAGAAGCCCGTCAACTCGCTCGAATCCTTCTGGGCCGGAGCGCAGGGTACCGGGCAGCGCGGCTTCCGCACCGAGCAGGACTACCTGAACTACCTCGAATGGCTGGCCGATATCCCGCGCTTTTACGACGAGAACATCACCAACATGAGGGCCGGCGTCGCACGCGGCTTTACGCCGCCCAAGATCACGCTCGCGGGCCGCGACCAGACCATCGCGCCTATCGCCAATGCGAAGAGCGCAGACGTGACGCCATTTTGGAAGGCCTTCGTACACATGCCTTCGACCATCAACACGGCCGAACAGGCACGGCTCCGGGCCGAGGGCAAGAAGGTGATCGAGGAGAAGGTTATTCCCGAGTACCAGAAGCTGCTTCCCTTCTGGAATAACGAGTATTACCCCAACACGGTCAAGTCGATCGCGGGGACCGATCTGCCCGATGGCAAGGCCTACTACAAGGCGCAGATCAAGCGTTACACGACGCTCGATATGTCCGCCGAGGACCTTCACGCGTTTGGCCTTGCAGAGGTCGCCAAAATCCACCAGGAGATGCTCGACACCATCGCCGAAGCCAAGTTCGACGGCGACTTTCAGGCGTTCCTCAAGTTCCTGCGCACCGATCCGCAGTTCTACCCCAAAACCAAGGAGGAGCTGCTTGGCGCCGTTTCTTACATGATGAAGGAGTTCGACGATAAGTCCGACCGCTACTTCGGCTATCAACCGCGCGGCCGCTTCGGCGTCCACCCCGTTCCGGATGAGGTCGCGCCCTACCAGCCGGCTGGCTTCGGCGGCCCCGGTGGATTCTCCATCAACCTTTACGACCTTCCGTCACGCCCGCTGTTCGGGATGCCGGCGCTTACGCTGCACGAAGCCGCGCCTGGCCACTCGTGGGCTGGCCTGATCGCTCGCGAACATGCGGACCCGGACGGCTTCCGCGGTGGTGGCTCGGCCTTCGGCGAGGGATGGGCGCTCTACTGCGAGCGGCTTGGGACCGAGATGGATATGTACCACACGCCGTACGAAAAGTTCGGGATGTTGAGCTTCCAGTCGTGGCGCGCCTCACGCCTCGTTGTCGATACCGGCATGCATGCGATGGGCTGGACTCGTGAGCAGGCGCAGCAGTATCTCCGCGACAATACCGCACTTAGCGAGCACGATATCGAAGAGGAGATCGACCGCTACATCTCGTGGCCGGGACAGGCTCTGAGCTACTACATGGGTATGACCGAGATTCTGAAGGAGCGGCACCACGCCGAGCAGGTGCTGGGGCGCAAGTTCAATATCCGCGCCTTCCACGACGCCATTCTTGCAACGGGCGGACTACCGCTGCCCGTGCTGGATGAGTATCTGGAGGCGTGGATTAAAGGCGGCGGTATCGGTCCTTACCCGGAGATGGAGAAGTAGCTCGTCCACCCGGGAACGCTGTCGGCGTCCCCGGGTAGCCCTATGCTAGATCGGCCCATATTGCCAGAAGGCATGTCCGTTCTGGCACCTTGCGATGATGTAGTGCGGAGTCACTGTCGCCCCCGCTGAAAGGTTGGTCCCTTTGCAGGATGAGTCGATCGCGCCGGAAGCGGTGATGTCCGTCCAGGTGTTGCCGTCATCCGGCGACAGGAGAAGAAAGTTGCTGGAACTGGCGCTGTTGCTCATCATCCAGTTCTTCCCGTTCATCCACTCCAGGCCGTTGACCAGATTCGTATTCACATACGGCGGATAGTGCGACCCCGCCCCGATGCTGCCGCTAGGCACCACCGTGGTGTTTCGCGTCGCAATCGAGATTTGATTGACTGTGTCGCCGGCCGCGTCAGCTGTTCTGAGCGCGAGAATGTTGGTCGGACTCTTGCCCAGGCCGAAGCAATTGCCTTTCGATCCTGGCGTGTTGAGGTATTGGGTGACCTTCGAAAATGCGAGATCTACGTTCATCAGGACACCTTCACCGCAGGTCCAAAGCGTATCGCCCTTGCCATCGCCGAGGTTCCAGACCCAGGTCTGATAGAGTCCGCCGTAGGTATTGCTCCCTGTCAGCTGGTACAGGTTGGTATAAATTTTCGTGAAGTTGGTTGAGTTCGGGGCATCGTTTCTCCAGATGTCTCCGCTCCATGCGGGCGAGAAGTAGGTGTATCCCGCCGAGTCGTTGGTGAAGTTATAGATGCTCGAGGAGGAAACGCCATTCCAGCCCGTGATTTTTGTCCAGACCGGGGCTGAGGTTGAACCATTCCAAAAGAAGACATCGGCCAGTGTCGAGAAGTTCGTCTGGGCCATCAGGATTGTGCCGTTTGGCGTCTGGCCCATGGCGCTCTCATACTCTGTGCCATTCTGCGAAAGGCTCGCACTCGAGATGTCCTTCCAGCTTGCGAGATTGCTCTGGGGCGCAACGTAGACCGAAACTACGACCTGCGGAGAGCGTCCGCTAAAGGTCACTCCAAAAAGGTTTCCGTTCCCGACGTTGACCATCGTGCCGCCCTGAGAGTTGAAAAGGCTGGGCAACGTCGCGAGCCGGGACCACGTTGGTGCCGTTCCGCCTGACACGGTGAAGTTTTGCGTGTTGACACCGCTCTGCGTATATGTGCCCTGTCCCAAGTTTACAGCAATCGCCTGCACGGTCTCGGTTGTCGAGATGCTGAATGGACCAGTGTAGAGAGTGGGGCTGCCACCGTTGATTTCGTAGTAAATGCGAGCGCCCGGCGTGGAATCTGTCATGGTGATCGGCCCGTACGGGGCGGCGCTGGTGCCTAAGGGTGAGATGGTCGGCATGGCTGGAGTAGCCAAAGCCGCACCGGCGGGTGTGGGCTGAGCTACGGCATGGAAGGAACCGAAGATGGCGGAGATGCCAATCGTAACGAAGAATAAACGGAGCCCCGCCTTCACTGGGCATAGGCGCAGTGAGGCGTTACGAACATTGCATATGATCAATGGACAAACCCTTTAAAGAAGCGTCAATTCGGAGTGAGGAGTGGCCAGACGCACAGGACCTGAGGCAATCCGACGCTTTCGCGGGGATATTGGCACAGGAATTGCCCGAATTGCATACGTGCGATCATGCCGTGGCAGCTTGGGGGAGGACGTGAGATCAATGCGGCGTCGCTTCAGGCACCGGATCTGCTCGCGTTCTTACTTGTCCACGATACGTTGTATCAAGCGGCGAGTTCGGTGAGCAAAGGCTGCGCGAACCAGATCGTAAATCCGTCTGTTCAACTGTCGTTGCGTTTTAGCCGCTAATGTGCGTTTGACGCACGGGAGCACTATTGGTTACTTCGGTAACATATTTTGCATGTTACTAACATCATTACAGACGCCGTAAGTTAGCTACGTACCGGCGATCGTCATGCCTTCGACCCGAATCGTCGGCGACGCGCTGGCCGACCGAAAGACCAGGTCGTTGGCGATCCCTGAAATGTTGCGGTACATGTCCTTCAGGTTCCCGGCAATCGTAATCTCCTCCACCGGAAACGCTAGTTCGCCGTTCTCGATCCAAAGCCCGCTGGCACCCTGGCTGTAGTCGCCGGTTACCAGGTTTACGCCGAAACCCATGGTCTCGGTAACGTAGAGTCCCTGCTTAATCTCACCGATCAGTTGCTCGGGGGTAAGTTCACCGGCCTCAAGACAGAAGTTTCCGGCGCCAATGCCGGGATTGCCCGCCAGTCCGCGCGAAGCGTTACCGGTGGAAGCGATGCTCAGCTTGCGACCGGTGTAGGTATTTGCAACATAGTTCTTCAGGATGCCGCGCTCGACGAGTACAGTTCGCCGCGTCGGTAATCCCTCACCATCGAATGGCGTCGTACCGAATCCCCCAATGCCGTCGAACACGAGTGTGCCGTCATCGACGACGGTGATGTTATCGCCAGCCACCCGCTCACCCAACATTCCGTCGAAGAACGTCGCGTGGCGATAGATGGAGTCGGCGTTGGCTGCGTCGAACATGTTCCCGATGATGGACCGGGCGATTTCCGGAGAGAATACGACCGGTACGCGCTGCGTTTTCACAGGCTTCGCTCCGAGCCGCCGCAGGGTCCGTTGTGCAGCGATGCGGCCAATCTCTTCAGGCGAGGCGAGCTTCCGCGTGGTGCGCGAGCTCGAATACCAGTAGTTCCGCTGCATCTTGCCGTGTTCGTCGTGTGCGATGGGAGCAGCCGAGAAACCACAGTACGACTTGCGAAACTCGCCTACGAACCCACGCGAGTTGACCATGACTTTGTGCGACGTCGCGGTATCGAAATCGCCACCGCCAGAGTTCTGGATGCGGGTATCGTAGGCCATTGCCGCAGCCTCGCAGCGCCGCGCAATTTCTATGCGCTCGGCAGGAGGCTGTCCGTTCACGTCGTCAAAGTAGAGCCCGAGATCGCCGCTAACCTGCCCGAACTCGCTGGCATCCGGCAGACCGACAAAGGGGTCTTCGCTGGTGATCTTCGCGAGCGCGACGGCACCCGAAACCAGCTTGTCCAAACCGTCACGCGAGAGGTCGGACGATGACGTGCTGGCCGCCCGCAGACCATAAAACACCCGCAGCCCAATCGCCCGCGAGCCAGACTCCTTGAGCATCTCCACCTGGCCCAGACGGACCAGCGTGGAGAACTCCTCACCTTCATAGGCGACGGCTTCGGCATCGGTGGCACCGGCCTTCAGGGCGCGGTCTAAGACTTCAAGGGCTGTTTGGCGGAGGTCAGTAACGGAGGCACTTTCTCGAGGCATCACTCTTCCTTGCACTAACCTAAGCGGACATTTCGGCCATCGCCGGCAACGGCACTTCCAGCCACTCCGCAAAACCGTCCTCCGGGACCTCGATGAGACGCGTGGTCGCTAGTGGTATTGGCTGTCCATCAAGGGCAAGTCCTTCCAGGTGGAACTCCAGAGCTTCGCGGAGGTTGATTCGCATCTCTTCGAGCGAGTGGCCCGTGCTGGCGCACCCGGGAACATCCGGCGCAAATCCGCTCAAATTGTTCAGACCATCTTCGTAGATCACCAGAAAGCGTCGCATCATGGCTTGTACCCCGCTTGCTTTAGAAAACTCTGCAAGGTCTTCGGATTGAAGTCGTCGTTTGGCGCTCCGGGAACGGTGACCGTCTGTGGCTTGTCCGGGTGCTTCATCTGACGATGGCTCCCGCGCTGCTGTGCGAGATACCACCCGTCCGACTCCATCCGGCGCAGGAGATCGCGAACCTTCACCGCACCGGCGCACTGGACATTCGAGCTTCACGCCCATCGGTCGCCTTCAGAAACATCATCCCAGCGGCGCAGTATTCTGAGTCGCTCTTCAGCTTGTGCTCAATGTGCGGCGGCGGGGCGTTCTCGATGCGGCGGCGAAACAGCTTTACTGGGCCCGCACAATCCTTGCAGCGGAATTCCGTATCCTCATCCACCAGGGCGACAGCGATCGCCTTGACCTTCCAGAAGGCCTCGTACCCACCGGCTGCGCGCACTCGGCGACGTTTCACTTCACACTCATAAAACTTCTCA
>JANXWZ010000175.1 GCA_025350865.1 Rhodanobacteraceae bacterium | reverse complement strand
ATCATCCAGTCCGGCGTCACCAGCTTCGAGGTCTTCTTCCCCGAGCGCGACGACGTCGGCAACATCATCACCAACACCCTCCGCCGCGACTCCGTGCGCAAGCCCGAGGAAGCTCTCATCGAGATCTACCGCAAGCTGCGTCCAGGCGACCCACCGACCCTCGACACCGCGACCGCGCTCTTCGAGGGCATGTTCTTCGATCCGCGCAAGTACGACTTCTCGCGCGTCGGCCGTCTCAAGTTCAACATCAAGCTCTACGAGAATCAGGATTCTACCGGCCTCGATAAGCGCACCCTCACGCCCGAGGACTTCTACGGCACCATCCGCTACCTCCTCAAACTGCGCAAGAACATCGGCGTGGTGGACGATATCGATCACCTTGGAAACCGCCGCGTCCGCGCTGTCGGTGAGTTGATGGAGAACCAGTTCCGCATCGGCCTCGTCCGCATGGAGCGCGCCATCAAGGAAAAGATGAGCGTCTATCAGGAGATGTCGACGGCCATGCCGCACGACCTGATCAACGCCAAGCCCGTCATGGCCGCGATCCGCGAGTTCTTCGGTTCCTCGCAGCTTTCGCAGTTCATGGACCAGACCAACCCCCTGTCGGAGATCACGCACAAGCGTCGCCTCTCCGCCCTCGGACCCGGTGGTCTGTCGCGTGAGCGCGCCGGCTTCGAAGTCCGCGACGTGCACCCGACCCACTACGGTCGCATCTGCCCGATCGAGACGCCGGAAGGCCCGAACATCGGTCTCATCTCGTCGCTCTCCTGCTTTGCGCGCATCAACGAGTACGGCTTTATTGAGAGCCCGTACCGTCGCGTCAAGGACGGTACCGCGCTCGACTTCCTCGCCGTAACCAACGCCGGTGAGAGCGGTCTGCGTCAGGGCGATTACCTCGAGACCAGCGAAGCTCACAAGAGGAACGAAGAGCTCCGCAAGGCCGGCAAGCGCACTATGGACCTCGAGCCCTTCAGCTTCTACCTCTCCGCCTGGGAGGAGGATCGCCACACCATCGCGCAGGCGAACATCGAGCTCGACGCCCACCTGAACATCGTTCAGGACATCGTCGACGCCCGTCGCCAGGGCAACTTCGTCCTCGTCAACAAATCCGAAGTGGACTATGTCGACGTCTCGCCAAAGCAGCTTGTCTCGGTCGCCGCCTCGCTCGTTCCGTTCCTCGAGCATGACGACGCAAACCGCGCGCTCATGGGTGCCAACATGCAGCGTCAGTCCGTTCCGTTGCTCGTCGCCGAAGCTCCTTTTGTCGGCACCGGCATGGAAGGCGTCACCGCCCGCGACTCTGGCGCCGTCATCCTGGCCAAGCGCAACGGCATTATCGATTCCGTCGACTCGGAGCGCATCATCGTCCGCGTTGAAGGCGAGCATCACCCCACGCAGCTCTCGCGTGAGGTCGGCTCGGACATCTACCAGCTCACCAAGTTCAAGCGCTCCAACCAGAACACCTGCATCAACCAGAAGCCGATCGTCCGTCAGGGCGACCGCGTGGTCAAGGGGCAGGTGATCGCGGACGGACCTTGCACCGAGCAGGGCGAGCTCGGCCTCGGCCGTAACGTCCTGGTAGCCTTCATGCCGTGGCGCGGTTACAACTTCGAGGATGCGATCCTTATCTCCGAAAAACTGGTCCGCGAGGACTACTACACCTCGATCCACATCGAGGAATTCGAGATCGAGGCACGCGACACGAAGCTCGGACCGGAAGAGATCACACGCGATATTCCGAACGTCTCCGAACACGCACTTCGTGATTTGGACGAGTCCGGAATCATCCGCATCGGTGCCAAGATCGGCCACAACGACATCCTCGTCGGCAAGGTCACTCCCAAGGGCGAAACGCAGTTGACCCCTGAAGAGAAGCTCCTCCGCGCCATCTTCGGCGAGAAGGCTGGCGACGTTCGCGACGCTTCCCTCACGTGCCCTCCGGGTATCGAAGGAACGGTTGTCGACGTTCGCATCTTCTCCCGCAAGGGTCAGGAGAAGGACGATCGCGCCAAGCAGATCGAGCAGGAGATGGTCGAGAAGCTGGAGCGCAACCTCGCCGATGAAATTCGCATTCTCACCGACGAGCGCCTCAAGCGTCTCGAAGCAATCCTCGGCAAGAAGGAAGTTCTGGCCGACCTGCACGACGAGCGCACCAACAAGAAGCTTCTCAACAAGGGCGAGATCCTCGACCGCGACATGATCGAGCTCATCTCCACCCGTAACCTCAAGCGCATCCGCTACGCCGACAAGGATCCCCGCGTCAACGAGCAGATCGATGAGATTGAAGAGATGACCTCGCGTCAGATCGACGTCCTCCGCAAGATCACCAACGAGAAGATCGGCAAGATGCAGAAAGGCGACGAACTTTCGCCCGGCGTCATCAAGATGGTCAAGGTCTACATCGCCATGAAGCGCAAGCTGTCGGTCGGCGACAAGATGGCCGGACGCCACGGTAACAAGGGTGTCATCGCCCGTATTCTGCCGGAAGAGGATATGCCTTACCTCCCCGACGGAACCCCGGTCGAGATCGTCCTCAATCCGCTCGGTGTGCCTTCGCGTATGAACGTCGGACAAATCCTCGAAACGCACCTTGGGTGGGCTGCACACACCCTCGGTAAGCAGATCGCGGAACTGGCAGCAGAGATGACGTCGGCCAATGAAGTTCGCGAGCTGTTCAAAGCGCGCTTCCAGGGCACGGCTGCTCTCACCCAGTTGCTCGAGCTCGATGACGTGCAGACCCTCCGCGTTGCGGCTGGTATGCGTCGCGGCATCTGGTTCGGCACGGCAGTCTTCGACGGCGCGCAGGAGTCGGAAATCAAGGCTCTGCTCAAGTCCGCCGGTCTGCCCAGCTCGGGTAAGACTCCGCTCTTCGACGGTATGCTCGGCGACGAATTCGAGCAGCCCGCGACGGTCGGCTACATCTACATGCTCAAGCTCTCCCACCTGGTCGACGACAAGATCCACGCTCGCTCGATCGGACCGTACTCGCTCATCACCCAGCAGCCGCTGGGCGGTAAGGCGCAGTTCGGTGGACAGCGCTTCGGTGAGATGGAAGTCTGGGCGCTCGAAGCATACGGTGCCGCCTACATCCTGCAGGAGCTGCTCACCGCGAAGTCCGACGACGTCTTCGGCCGTACCAAGATCTACGAAGCCATCGTCAAGGGCGAGGCCGCGATCGAACCCGGTGTACCGGAGTCGTTCAACGTCCTCATCCGCGAACTGCAGTCCTTGTGCCTCGACGTAGAACTCATCAAGCAGGCCGACCAGAAGAAGCCAGGCACCGCCCTGCCGCAGATCGCAGCAGCCGACTAACCGGTATGAGCGGGTCTTAGAGGGCCAAAGGCCCGCTCCATACCAGCCTAGGGCGAAGCCCTAGGTAGCCAGACGAGAAGGATAAGAGGGCTGAAGGCCCGACCCATCGCCCGGCACAAAAGCTTCGAGAACCATGCAACACCCACAACTGAATATAAGCACCTGATCCAGAACCAAAGGCATCGCGATGCGCCTCAAGTCACCGCCCGACATATTGAACCGCAGCCAACGCTGCACCAACGGAGAGCAAAAATATGTTTCGCTCCAGCCCCTTTGAACTGACCGGACCCATCGCCGACTTCGACGCTATCAAGATCCAGCTCGCCAGCCCCGAGAAAATCCGCAGCTGGTCGCATGGCGAAGTCACCAAGCCCGAGACCATCAACTACCGCACCTTCAAGCCCGAGCGCGACGGCCTCTTCTGCGAGCGGATTTTCGGTCCCGTCCGGGACTGGGAGTGCGCCTGCGGCAAGTACAAGTACATCAAGTACAAAGGCACCGTCTGCGATCGTTGCGGCGTGGAAGTCACCGAATCCAAAGTTCGCCGCGAGCGCATGGGCTCGATCG
>JANXWZ010000021.1 GCA_025350865.1 Rhodanobacteraceae bacterium | reverse complement strand
TGGAGACGCTTCCGGACCCTCCGAAGGCTATCCCTGTCGCGACCCCGGTGAAGGCAGAAGTCGTTTCCTCCACTACCCAACCCACCCCCAGCGAACTCACCCAAATCCTCGCCAAGGCCGGCACCCAGCACAACATCGACGTCGATCTCCTCGCCTCGCTCGTCCACGCCGAAAGCGGCGGCCACGTCCACGCCGTCTCCCGCGTCGGAGCCCAAGGCCTGATGCAACTCATGCCCGCAACCGCCGCCACCCTCGGCGTCAACAACGCCTTCGTCGCCACCGAAAACGTAGAAGGCGGCACCAAGTATCTCGACCAGCTCCTCATCCGCTACCACGACAACATTGCCCTCGCCCTCGCCGCCTACAACGCCGGTCCCGGCGCCGTCGACCGCTATCACGGCGTGCCCCCCTACCGCGAGACGCGCGCCTATGTCGTCCGCGTCATCCGCGAGTTCAACCGTCGTAAGACCACCCTCGTAGCCGCTAAATGAAGCGCGCCATCCCCTGGCTCCTGTTTCTTGCCATTGCAGTCCTTGTCGCATGGAAGCTGCACACCTCGCACTTTGACTGGACCGGCTTTGTGCAAAGCTTTCGGCGTGCGGACTTTCGCCTTATCGGCCTCGCTGTCCTCGTCATCTACTCCAACAATCTCTTCCGCGCCGTCCGCTGGGCCGTCTTTCTGCGGCCCGCGTTGAAGCTATCCGGAAAGCCCCACATCCACTGGTGGACCCTCGTCGGCTCGCAGTTCATCGGCTTCACCGGCCTCGCCATCTTTGGCCGCATCGGCGAGCTCATCCGCCCGCTGCTGGTCTCCCGCCGCACCGGCCTCACCTTCAGCTCGCAGATCGCCGTCGTCACCGTCGAACGCGTCTTCGACCTTAGCGCCTTCGCCCTCATCTTCTCCGTCAACCTGCTGCTCTCGCCCCAGCTCCGGACGCTCCCATACCTGCACAAGGCTGGCTACACCATCGCCGCACTGACCATCGTGCTGCTGGTGTTCGTAGCTTCGGTACGGCTTGCCGGAACCATCGTGGCCGGCCTTGCCGGGGGCCTCGCCAGCCTCATCTCGAAGCCCGCCGGAGCCGCCGTCAAAGAAAAAATCCTCCACTTCCGCGACGGTCTCAACGTCATCGACAGCCTGCCTGATTTCCTCATCGCCACCGCTCTCAGCATCGGTCTCTGGCTCACCATCGCCAGCGCTTACGTGCTTGTACTCAAGGCCTTTCCCGCACCGGTCAGCAACCTCACCGTGTCCGAGATCATCGTCCTGATGGGCTTCTCCGTCGCGGGGTCGGCGCTGCCGATCCCGGGCGGCAGCGGAGCCTGGGCCGGCAACTCGTTCGCCCTCGCGCAGCTCTTCCACCTGCCCGCGGAGCTCGCGGGAAGCGCAGGCCTCATGGTCTGGCTCATCGGCTCCATGGCCGTCATCCCCGCCGGTCTCCTCTTCGCCAAAATAGAAGGCATCTCACTGGCCCAGGTAGCCAAACGAACCGAAGCCCCGAACCAACCTTAAATCCGCCTTCCTCCGCGAACCTTTGCGCACTCCTCCGCGCCCTTTGCGTTAATCCTTTGCCCTTGCCTTTGTCTTTGCTCTCTCCATGCCCCACCCCCATCCGGTAGAATAAGAAGACCCCATGAAATGCCCTTATTGTGGATTTGCCCAGGACCGTGTCGTAGACTCTCGCGAAAGTAAAGACGCCGATTCCATCCGCCGCCGCCGCGAGTGTGAAAGCTGCCAGAAGCGTTTTACCACCTACGAGCGGATCGACGAGATTCCGTACATGGTCGCTAAAAAAGATGGCCGCCGCGAACGCTTCGACCGCCAGAAAGTTTTGAACGGCCTGATGCAGGCCTGCCAGAAGCGCAATATCTCCGCCACACAGATGCAGGCGATCGTCGACGAGACTGAAGCCTTCGTCGTCGATTCCGTAGAGCGGGAACGCCTGACCACCGAGATCGGCGAGCTCATCATGATGCGCCTCAAAGATCTGGACACCGTGGCCTACATCCGCTTCGCCAGCGTCTACCGCGACTTCAAAGACGTCCGCGAGTTCAAGGCGGAGTTGGAAGAGCTTCTCAGCGGACGGCCCTCAACATCGCAAGACAGCAAGAAACGCAACCTGAAAGGATGACCTCCCCGTTGAATCACCACGACTCCCATCCCCCGGCGAGAACGCACAAGATCACCCTCATTCCCGGCGACGGCATCGGCCCCGAAGTAACGGACGCCACGGTTGCAATGCTCGAAACCGCAGGCCGAGCCCACGGCTGCAGCTTTGAGTGGCATCGCCAGGATGCAGGCGCCGACGCCTTCAAAAAAACCGGAGAGTACATCCCCAAGGCTCTCTACGATTCGCTCGAAACCAATCGCGTCGGCCTCAAGGGACCGGTCACCACGCCCATCGGCGGCGGCTTCGCGTCCATCAACGTAACGTTGCGCAAAAAATTCGAGCTCTTCGCCAACTTCCGCCCCATCCGCAACCTCGCCGGTCTCCACTCGCGCTACCCCGGTGTCGACCTCATCATCGTGCGCGAGAACACCGAAGACCTCTATGCCGGTCTCGAAGTGATGGTGCAGCCGGGCGTCGCCATGGGCATGAAGGTGATCACCGAAAAAGCCTCTACCCGCGTCGCGAAGTTTGCCTTTGAGTACGCCGCCAAGCACAACCGTAAGCGCATCCACTCCATCCACAAAGCCAACATCATGAAGCTCACGGACGGCCTGTTCCTCGACTCTGCGCGCAAGGTCGCCGCCGGCTTCCCCCAGGTCGAGTACCTCGAGCACATCATCGACAACACCTGCATGCAGCTCGTCCTCAACCCCTATCAGTACGACATCATCCTCACTGAAAATCTCTACGGCGACATCCTCAGTGACCTCTGTTCCGCCTTCGTCGGCGGCCTCGGCATGGTCCCCGGAGCCAACCTCGGCGAGAACTGCGCGGTCTTCGAAGCCGTCCACGGGTCTGCACCAGATATTGCGGGCAAGGACATGGCGAACCCCACAGCCCTCCTCCGCAGCGCCATTCTGATGCTCGAACATCTCGACGAATTCGCCACCGCCGAGACCGTCCAGAGCGCGCTCGACAAGGTCTACACCGAGGGCACCGTCCTCACGCGTGACGTGGGCGGCAAGAGCGGAACCAAAGCTTTTACCGATGCAGTCATCGCAGCAATGTAAAGTTAGAGTCAATCTGTTGATGGTGAAGCGATCCATTTTTCTTGTTTGTCATCCCGTAGGGATCTGCTGTTGTACTGGGCAGCCGGTAGCAAAAGCGAACCCCTGCGGAATGAAAAACAATTGGTGTAGCGACTCTAATTCGCCCGAAGGGGTCAAGCACAAAATCAGTGATGAGGTGTTTCGCAATGGGTCCTTTACGACATTCCCGCACTGTTGCCGCGATCGCTTCCATCGCCTGCCTTGCCATCTCCCTGCAAGGCTGCAAACCTGACGCCGCCATCAAAGACCCCGCGCTGATCGGGCGCGGTGTTCGCGCCCCCATTCCACCTCAAACCGCTCCAGGCCAGAGACCCACTTCCCAGCCCGGAGCAATTCAATTCATCGCCAACGGCGGCATCTCCGGCGACATCATCTTCAACGGCACCGTGCCCACCGCCACCATCGACACCGGCATGGACCCCGCCTGTGGCGCTGGCGGCAAAACCCGCCTGCCGACGGAGCAGTTCGTGGTCAACGACCGCAAGCTCGCCAACGTGTTTATCTATGTCAAGAGCGGGCCTCCGGGCGCGATGATCGGCGGCACCGTGACCGCGCAGCCCGTGGTGATGGACCAGATCCACTGCCAGTATGTTCCGCACGTCGTCGCGGTTGCGGCGGGTGGATACGTGGAATTCCGCAACTCCGACGCCACCATGCACAACGTCCACACCAATCCGGTCGAGGTCGGCAACGAAACGATCAACATCTCAACCGGACCGCATGGCCAGCCAAAGATGAAGCAGTTCGTCAAACCGGAGCTGATGATTCCCGTGCGTTGCAACAATCACCCGTGGATGAACGCCTTCATCAACGTATCGCCCACCCGCTTTTTCGATGTGTCGGACGGGCTGGGCCACTTTGACCTGCGCGGTTTGCCGCCCGGCGAATACGTGATCGGCGCAGTCCACGAGAAGCTCGGCGAGAAGACGATGCGAGTCACCGTCACGTCCCACGAAACCGCAAACGCCGAGTTCAGCTTCGCCCAATAAATAACTCACCACGCCCGTCATTCTGGCGCAGCCAGGATCTCAGTAGTTGTTCTTGAAGCCGAACGTCGCCGGGTGCCCCATCTCAATCAGCACCATCGATTGAGGCGGGCCCTCACCACACCCTTACCGCGCGTCATCAATCTGCTGCGGCGGATAGTACGTCGTAGCCCCGGCCTGTGCCAGCGCCAGCAACACCACCTCGCCATCCCCAAGATCCGCCGTAAGGTGCAGCTCCACCACCACTCCATAGGGCATATCGTCGAACTTCGCCGGACGACTCGCCACCTGCACGACTTTCCCAGCGTCCGTAGCCGATTGCAGCGAGCAGAACGACAGCCGCTCGGTCGAGTTGGTCGCGACGTACGCCAGGCGAACTGGCTTCTCATGGCTGCCGGCCTGCCAGCTGTTCGTCGCGTTGATTTCCACCACCACGCCGAGCGTCGGCATAGCTGCGGTTTGCAATGGCTCCATCGAAGGGTCTCCGGGTACGGTTCAGTTTGTGCAACGAGTTGGACCTCAGGATATACCGCCTCCGCCCGGCGCGATATGGCGATCTGGCCTCCGCCGCGTTATCCTAGAAGGATTGGAGAATCAAGATTAATGGAACGGCGTAAAGTAGGCATTCTCGGCGCGACCGGCATGGTCGGACAACGCTTTATACAGCTTCTGAACAACCACCCCTGGTTTGAGATCGTATGGGTCGCAGCCAGCGACCGCAGCGCTGGCAAGCGCTACGACGAAGCCTGTAAGTGGAAGCTCGACACGCCGCTTCCGCCGCGCATTGCGGCAATGACGCTGATGCCCAACATCCCCGAGGGAACGCCGCACGGTCAACTCCCCCGGATCATCTTCGCCGCGCTCGACGCCGCAGTCGCCCATGAGCTTGAGCCAAAGTTCGCGGCGGCCGGTTGCGCCGTCATCTCCAACTCCAGCGCCTTCCGCATGACCAGTGACGTCCCCCTCGTCGTTCCCGAAGTCAACGCCGATCACCTCGCACTCATCGAAGGCCAGGTCTGGCGCAAGGATCGTGCCGACGACGGAGCCCTCGGCGGCTACATCGTCACCAACCCAAACTGCTGCGCCATCGGCCTCGTCCTTGCGCTAGCCCCGCTGCAGCAGCGCTTCGGCATCGAAAAGCTCTTCGTCAGCACCATGCAGGCCGTCAGCGGCGCAGGCTACCCGGGCGTCGCCTCGCTCGACATCCTCGGCAATGTCATCCCCTTCATCAAGAACGAAGAGGAGAAGCTGCAGGAGGAGATCGGCAAGCTGCTCGGCACCATCGCTGTCGACCACATCGAGATGCTGCACGCGCCGTTGAGCGCCCATTGCAACCGTGTCGCCGTCATCGACGGCCACATGGAGTGCGTCAGCATCAAGTTCAAGACGCCCGCCACCTACGAAGAGATCCTCGCCGCATGGGCCGAGTTCCAGCCACTCAAGGGAATCCACGAAGGCCACCCGCTGCCCTCGGCTCCCGAGCAGCCCGTCGAGTTCGACGAGAGCATCGACCGCCCGCAACCGCGCCTCGACCTGATGCGCGGCAACGGGATGACCACCACGGTCGGCCGCCTGCGTCCCTGCAATCTCTTCGACTGGAAGTTCGTGCTGCTCTCGCACAACACGGTCCGTGGAGCCGCCGGCGCAGCTATCCTGAACGCGGAAATCCTCGCCATGCTGGGCAAGCTTGATTGGAAGCCCGTGCCCGCGCTCGCAAAGGCGGCGCTGGTATGAGCGCCCGTCCCAACATCGTCGTCATGAAGTTCGGCGGCACCTCGGTCGAAGACGCCGTCGCCATGCACCGCACCGCAGCCATCGTCGCCGGACGCCGCGAGCGCGGCTTGCAGCCCGTCGTCGTCGTATCCGCAATGGCGAGAGTGACCGACCAGCTCATCGCCGCTGCCGCAGCCGCAGGTCGCGACGACCGCGAGGAAGCTCTGCGCATCTCCGCCAAATTGCGCGGGCGGCATCTTGAGACCGCCGCCGACCTCGTCCATGCCGTGCGCCTGGTGGACGTGCTCTCCCTGCTCCACCACGACTTCGACGCCCTCGACGACCTCCTTCGCGGCATTGCCGCCGTCGGCGAGCTCACCGACCGCACCAACGACCTCGTCGTCAGCTTCGGCGAGCGCATGTCCAGCCGCATGGTCGCCGAGGCCTTCATCGAGAAGGGCCTCAATGGCATCTACGTCGACGCCCGCACCTGCATCATCACCGACTCGCACTACGGCAAGGCCGC
This sequence comes from Rhodanobacteraceae bacterium, assembly GCA_025350865.1. Lineage (GTDB taxonomy): Bacteria > Acidobacteriota > Terriglobia > Terriglobales > Acidobacteriaceae > Edaphobacter. The sequence continues at coordinate 14,684 of JANXWZ010000021.1, read as the reverse complement.
GCCGCTGGAGGCCGCAATCGAACAGCGCCTCCTCGCCAACGTCCTGCCGCTGATTGAGGCCGGACACACCCCGGTCATGGGCGGATTTATCGGTTCCAACGACAAGGGCATCACCACCACGCTCGGTCGCGGCGGCTCGGACTACACCGCGGCGCTCGTAGGCGGCGGCCTCCACGCCGGAGCCATCGAAATCTGGACCGACGTCAACGGCATCATGACCACCGATCCGCGCATTTGCCCCGATGCCCTGCGCGTGAAGGCGATCAGCTTCGAAGAAGCCGCTGAACTCGCCTACTTCGGTGCCAAGGTGCTGCATCCCGCGACGATTCTGCCTGCCGTGCAGAAGAGCATCCCCGTCTGGGTGTTGAACTCGCGCAACGCCTCCAACGAAGGCACTAAAATCACCGCCATTGCGCCGCCCTGCTCGTCGCCCTTCAAGAGCATCGCCGCCAAAAAGAAACTCACCATCATCGACATCGTAGCCAGCCGCATGCTCATGGCGCACGGCTTCCTCAAGGCAGTCTTCGACGTCTTCGACAAGTACCACTGCGCCATCGACATGGTTTCGACCAGCGAAGTCAGTATCTCGGTCACCGTCGACTCCAACGAGCAGCTACCCGCCATCTGCGACGAACTCAGCAAGATCGCCGACGTAAAATACGAGGGCCGCAAGGCTCTGGTCTGCCTCGTCGGCGAAGACATTCGCGGCCACAACGGCATCGCCGGCCGCGTCTTCTCCGCCATCAGCCACGTCAACGTGCGCATGATCTCGCAGGGCGCAAGCGAAATCAACATGAGCTTCATGATCGACGAAGAAGATGTGGAGGAAGCGATCCGCTCCCTCCACAAAGCCTTCTTCACCGACCCCGACAAGACAGTCTTCGACGTGGAAGCGTTAGAGACGCAAACCGTAAACGCATAGTCCCGCTTGCTCCTCTTTAGTTGTCATCCCGTAGGGATCAGCTTCTGCTTTTGTTTGTTTCAGGTTTAGTAAGCTTGCACTACGAACCTCAGGGCCAAAGGCCCGTTCCATACCAGCCTGGGGCGCAGCCCCAGGTACGCTATCGGCGACACATTCGAGGGCTGAAGGCCCGACCCAATTCGGCCTCGCAACACCACGGAAGGGAACTGCAATGCGCGTACTAGTCCTGGGCCACGGAAAAACCGGCAAGCTCGTAGCGGAAGTCGCCGCCGAACACGGCCACAGCGTCCACGTTCTCGACGCCAAGGAGAACCGCGAAGCCGCCGCCCTGACGCCGCCGTTTGTCGCCGGCTTCGACTCCGTCATCGACTTCACCACGCCCACCGCCGCCATCCACAACATGCGCGCCTGCCTGGCCTGCGGAGCCAGAATGGTCGTCGGCACCACCGGCTGGTACGACAAGCTCGCCGACATGCGCTCCCTCGCCGAACGCAAACAGGCCGGCCTGCTCTACGGGACCAACTTCTCCATCGGCGTCCAGGTCATGTTGGAGCTTTCAAAGCAGCTCGGCGTATCGCTCCAAGGTCACGGCTACACGTTCACGATTGACGAGACGCACCATGCCTCCAAGCTCGACGCCCCATCCGGCACCGCGCTCAGCGTGGCCAACGCAGTCGAAACCGGTGCGGGCCTCAGCAACATTCCCATCACCTCCCACCGCGAGGGCGACGCTACCGGCCTGCACATCCTCGTAGCCACCAGCGACGTAGACCGCATCACCCTCACCCACGAGAGCTTCACCCGCCGAGGCTTCGCCGAGGGCGCAGTCCGCGCCGCCGAATGGCTCTCCACCCGCCACGGCTGCTACGACATGCGCGACGTCTACACCCGGGTCTAGGACTACGAAGAACCCCTGTATTTCGCTTCATATACTCGCCATAAATTATCCGTGTCTACTCACCACCGACGTCATTCTGGCAAAGCCAGAATCCCCGTATTTGTCTTTGGGGCGGCATACCAGCTTCGTCCAAAAAAGAGCAAAGCCACCCGTCTCGCAACGTCCGGGTGGCTCCGCCCTGGGGGAGGACTACCTCGGACCTACGTCTGCAACACCGGCATCCGGTACTTGCTCTCCAGCGACTCCCGGTCCACCACAATCTCTAGCTGGTGGCGCGCACTGTTGTTGATCCATTCCTGCATCAGGTCCAGGCAGGCGTGGTCGATGTAGGTCAGCTTATCGGTCCGCAGATGAACCGTCGAACCCGCCGGAATCGCGTCCAGCGCAGCCGTGATGATCGGAATCCGCAGGAACGTGGCCGAGCCTTCGAGGTACAGGTCGAGATCACCCGGCCGATGCGGCTCGAAAGTTGTTGGCGCATTATGCGGCTCGGTGTAAATGCTCAGGTGAGTCGCCCGATAGATCAGCTTGCACAGCGATAGAACGACCCCGGTCAGAACGCCGGTGAGAAGGTCCGTCGCTACGATCATCACCATCGTCGCAGCGTAGATCAGCAAGGGAATGCGGCCAAAGCTAGAAAGATGGCGGATATCCTTCACCTTGATCAGGTTGAACCCGGTGAACACGAGCACCCCGGCCAGCGAGCAGATCGGCACCATCCGCAGCAGCCCCGGAAACAGGACGATGATAGCCAGAATCCAGACACCGTGCAGAATGGCCGAAAGGCGGCTCGTCGCCCCGGCCGTCCATTGGCCGAGCTACGCACAATGACGCCCGTCATCGGAATGGCCCCGATCAGCCCACAGACCCGCGACCACGGTCGGGCGAGACAAACCGTGAAGATGCAAAGGCAGCATCCAGCGGAACCATATCGCCGAGAGCAATGCACGTGGGTTCCGGCGCAGCATTTGCCGAAAGCTAAATCGCCGCTGCATCCCCGCCAGAACTCAGAGGATGGTGCGCACTCAGAATTTCGTCGGAGTCCGAAGCATGACCACTATCGGCTCGAGAGGAACCCGAGCCTGGCTGGTGATTCGTGACGTTGTTGCGCGTCCCCCGGCAGGCCGAGTTGTGATGCGCATGCGCGTGCCCCAGCAAATGCGGCGCAGAAAACGTGCACAAACCGATCAGCGCTGTGAGCAGCAAGCTCCAGCAAAGTCCGGGTCGAAGCACAAATTTGCGGCGATCTACAATGGGCGACAGCTCTACCTCTATTCGCTATCAGGCTTAAAATATGGTCGAAGGTATGCACGATAACGTGAGGTCGCGAACGATTTCAAGACCACTGCTTCTCGGCTGCTCTTCCTGTTTTGCGTTTACACGAGTTACCCTGATCCCATGTCTTCCGCCGCCACGCTCGCCCCTATCGACTTCGCCGCGCTCCCCTTTGAAGAGAAGCTCGACCGCTTCGCCCGCGTCGCCGTCCACGTAGGCTTGAACCTCCAACCCGGCCAGGAGCTCGTCATCTCCGCCACCACCGAGATGGTCCCGCTCGTCCGCCGCATCACCGAGCACGCCTATAAGGCTGGCGCGCTGCTCGTCACCACGCTCTACAGCGACGACGAAACCGCCCTCGCCCGTTACCGCTTCGCCGCCGACGCCTCCTTCGATCACGCCCCCCAATGGCTCGCCGACGGCATCGCCGCCGCCTTCCGCAATGGTGCCGCACGCCTTGCGCTCACCGGGGCAAATCCCGCGCTGCTTGCCGGCCAGGATTCCTCGAAGGTCTCCCGCGCCAACATCGCCGCCTCCAAGGCCAACAAACCTGCCATGGAACTCATCACTCGCCACGCCATCAACTGGTCGATCCTGGCGAATGCAACACCAGCGTGGGCGAAGCTCGTCTTCCCTGAATTAGCTGTGGACGAAGCTGTCGAGAAGCTGTGGGACGCTATCTTCGTAGCCTCCCGCGCCACCTCCGAAGATCCCGTCGCCGCCTGGAAGCAGCACGGCAGAAATCTCCACGACCGCGTAGCCTTCCTGAACGAAAAACGCTTCCACTCTCTGCGTTTCCACTCCGCCGACGGCTCAACCGACCTCACCGTGGGCCTGGCCGAGGACCACCTCTGGTGCGGCGGCGGCGGACCCAGCGGCAACGGCGTCTTCTGCAATCCCAACATCCCCACTGAAGAGTGCTTCACCACGCCCCACAAGGATCGTGTCGACGGCCACGTGACGGCGTCCAAGCCGCTCTCGCACCAGGGCACCCTCATCGAAAACATTCGCTGCCGCTTTGAAGCCGGAAAGATCGTCGAGGCCACGGCAACCGCCGGTGCAGACGTCCTGAACCGTCTCATCTCCACCGACGAAGGAGCCCGCAGCCTCGGCGAAGTCGCTCTCGTCCCCGCCTCCTCCCCCATCGCGGCCAGCGGAATCCTCTTCTGGAATACCCTCTTCGACGAGAATGCCGCCAGCCACATCGCGCTCGGTCAGGCTTACGAGACCTGCATCCTCGACGGCGACAAGCAGAATCCCGAAACCCTCGCCGCCAAGGGAGCCAACACCAGCCTCATTCATGTCGACTGGATGATCGGATCGGCGGCAATGAACGTGGATGGAGTAGCCGCCGACGGCTCCAGCCAGCCGCTCATGCGGTCCGGCGAGTGGGTCTAGGCTTGTCCGTCTGGAAGCGCCTCGCGATCGCGGCAATCCTGACCTGCCTTCTGGTTTGTCTCGCCACCCAAGGCATGTTCGTCACCTCCGCGCCCAAAGCCCTCAGCCTGCTCATCGAGCCCTTTAGTTTGTTGCTGATGCCGGGTCTGGTCGTCGCTGTCCTCTCCGCCGGCGCGCACGATTTTTCTCCCCTCACCGTCGTTTGCGTTGCGGCAGCCTTCTATTTCTGCTTCTTTTTCTGGGTGTTCTCGCGCTGGGCAAAGTCCACCCCAATCCGGACCGGCCGTTCGCGATAAACTCAATCTGCTATGGAACTTTTTGGATGCGGCACCGCCCTCGTCACACCCTTTCGCGCCGATGGCGCACTCGATGAATCCGCCCTCTACACCCTCGTCAACGCCCAGATCGACGCCGGCATCGACATGCTCGTCCCCTGCGGAACGACCGGCGAAGCCGCCACGCTGTCCGAATCCGAATGGCTGAAAGTCGTCGAGATCACCTGCGCCGCCGCCTCGGGCCGTGTTCCCGTCTTCGCCGGCTGCACCCACAACTCCACCTATGTCGCGGTCGAGAAGGCTCGCCGCATCTCGCAGGTCGCCGGCCTCACCGGCATCCTCACCGCCAATCCCTACTACAACCGGCCCGGGCAGGAGGGCCAGTACCAGCACTTCAAAGCAATCGCCCACGCCACCGACCTGCCGGTCCTGCTCTACAACATCCCCGGACGCACAGGCACCAACCTGGAGGCCGCCACGGTCCTCCGCCTGGCCGAAATCCCCAACATCGTCGGCATCAAGGAATCCAGCGGCAACATCCTCCAGATCACCGAACTCCTCACCCAGGTCCCTCGCAGCTTCCGCGTCTTCGCCGGCGACGACACCCTCGCCCTGCCCATCCTCGCCCTCGGCGGAGCCGGCCTCATCTCAGTCGCTTCAAACGCCATCCCCTCGCAGATGGTCGAGCTGGTCCGCGCCGCCATGGCCAACGACTGGCACGCCGCACGCCGCCTCAACCGGCAGTACTTCAAGCTCATGCAGGCGCACTTCTGGGAGGCCAGCCCCGCCCCCATCAAGGCCGTCATGTCGATCCTCGGCAAAGGCAGCGAACACCTCCGCCTCCCCATGGTCCCCGTCACCCAGACCACCCGCCGCAAACTCGAAGTCATGGTAGGCGAACTAGGCCTGATGGTCGACCTGCCGCCCACTGGCGAAGATCTGCGCATGTATTAAACCCAAGCGGTTAGGTTTATGGTACAAGTGTGCCACAGTCCTGCGTGTCGACGGCTACCGGATCATGATCTTCACCGACGACCATGATCCGCCTCATGTTCGTGTGTTTCGCGACGAGTGTTCTGCCGTGTTCCTGCTGCACTGTACTACCGGACCGCCTACGCTTCGCGAGCGCAGAGTCTTCAGTTTTCGTGAGGTCAACCGGATCGAAAAGTTGCTGACGCCGCAGGTTGGTTTTTTATGCGAAGAGTGGAGGAAGATTCATGGTAACGATGAGTGAATTTTTGGCGGCGAGTGAGCGGGCGGAAAAGCGTCGCCGCGAAGAACAGTACATCGTTAAAGCCAGGTTCGATGCCAAACTTGGCCGCGTCATTCTTGAACTCGGTTCCGGTGCATGGTTTGCCTTCCGCCCCGAAGACGCTCAGGGGCTCGGCTCCGCGACCGTTACACAACTGCGCCACATCGCAATTCTGCCCGGAGACTTCGCCATCGACTTTCCGCTGCTCGACGTCCAGTTCGATGTAGGAGCGCTGATGCACGGGCGATTTGGATCGAAGGCCTGGATGGCCGCTCGCCTCGGTGCCGCAGGCGGAAGCGTCAAGAGCAAGGTCAAGTCCGCCGCCGCCCGCGCCAACGGCAAACTCGGCGGCCGACCCCGCAAGTCAGTTGCGGTCAGCGCCTGAAAGCGCGAGCCCCAGACCAAAACGATTGACAACCCCAATCCCGACAGGTATCAAGTTTCCACCACTGTAACTCACTTCGACCACCCCCGGAGTTGCCGCCATGCCCTTTCCTCGTCTCACCTTCATGCCCGAGGCGGAAGAGAGAAAGACCCTCTCCCGCGCGCAGCGTCACTTTATCGACGAAAGGGATCTCAAGTTCAAGACCAATGCCGCGATCTTCATCGCGGTTCTCGCCGGGGCAGCCGTCGCGGCCTTCCACGGTGGCAACATCACCGTCAGCCTCGCCGCTTTTGGAGCCGCGCTCGGCCTCGGCGGCGTTCTCGGATTCCTCTTCGGTGTCCCGGTCCCCGGCTCTTCACACCCCAACGAAACGATCGACCACCCCACCGTCAACATGGGCCAGGGGTCGGTCGTCAATGTCCAGGCAGGCGCTGTCAACGCTCCGGATCTCAACGGGGCAGCGCCGCCTGTTAACGTGCCTACTAATGCTGCTGATCCCGTGGCAACGGCGCAAGGGCTCAACCCTCCGGGAGATACCGCCAATCTTGATAACCGCGACGGCGGTAGCCAAGTTCCGCCGCAACCTCCAAATCTTCAGGCCACGCCTGGTCCAACGCCGCCGGCCCACTTCAGCCCGCCATCCACAAACGCCTCCAACCTCGAGCAGGTCGCCGACTGGGTCACCAAGCTGCTGCTCGGCGGTGGTCTCACCCAGATGTCCAAAATTCCGCCCAAGGTCTGGCAGTGGTCCCACGCCGTCGCCGTCGGCATCCTCGGTGATGCCGCCATCTGTGGAAAGGACACTGGCTGCGCGCAGGAGACGGTCATCACCGCCACCCAGGCTTTCGCCGCCGGGCTCCTCGTCTACGGCTTCATCCTCGGCTTCTTCGCTGGCTTCCTCATCACCAAGATCCAGTTAGGAAAGGCGATTTCCAGCTAGTCCCACCGTAAGATATGGAAATGGATTCCAGCACGTTCGAAGCCCTCTCCACCTCCATCGACAACTTCTTCGCCCAGGGTGCAGCCGCCATTGGCGATAAACACGCCCTCGCCGCATTCCACCAGCTTCGCGACGCCCTTGAGGCCGGCGAAGTCCGCGCCGCCGAACCCGACCCGGACACCCCGCTCGGCTGGCGCGTCAACGCATGGGTCAAGCGCGGCATCCTCCTCGGATTCCGCCTCGGCTCCATGCAGGACCAGTCCATCATCGGCTTCCACCCCGCAAGCCACCCCTTCGGCAAGCAACCCAGGCTATCGTTCATCGACAAAGATACCTACCCGGCCCGCACCTTCAAGCCCGAAGACGGCGTCCGCATCGTCCCTGGCGGCTCCTCCGTCCGCTCCGGCGCGTACCTGGCCAAGGGCGTCGTTTGCATGCCCCCCATGTACGTGAACGTCGGCGCCTACATCGACGAGGGCACCATGGTCGACTCCCACGCCCTCGTCGGCAGTTGCGCGCAGATCGGCAAGCGCGTCCACCTCTCCGCCGCCGCGCAGATCGGAGGCGTGTTAGAGCCCGTGAACGCCTCCCCCGTCATCATCGAAGACGACTGCCTTATCGGCGGCAACACAGGCGTCTACGAGGGCACCGTCGTCCGCTCCAAAGCCGTCCTTGCCGCCGGAACCGTCCTTACTCGTGGCACCCCGGTCTACGACGTAGTCAACGGCGTCATCCTCAAAGCCACCGCCGACATGCCGCTTATCATCCCCTCCGGCGCAGTCGTCGTCCCCGGCTCCCGCGCCATCACGCACGGCAAGGGCCAGCAGTGGGGCCTCTCGCTCGCGACCCCGGTCATCGTGAAATACCGCGACGAAAAAACCGAACTCTCTCTCGCCCTTGAAGATCTCCTGCGATAAATTCTTCCCTGAGTAGCTACAAAGTAGTTACAATCGCGATGTACCATTCGTGTGGCCCGCCTTGAACCGGGGTGTCTTCGCAGAGCATTGAGGCACTCCATGTCTGAGTTTTTCGATTGGGACGAAGCAAACATCGGCCACATCGCCGAACACGGTGTAACGCCGTCGGAAGCCGAGGAAGTCATCGGAAACCAGCCGCTCGATCTCGACTATGAGCTCCGTGAAGGCGAAATCGACTTTGCCAAGTAGGCCGTACATCCGCTGGACGCTTTTTGACGGTCATCTCGACGTTTCGCGGAGACTTGACACGCGTGTTGACTGCCTACCCGGCAAGTAAGTTCCTGCGAACGCTTTACCTTGAGGAGTTGGTCAAATATGGAGAAGCGAGTTCTTCCTGATTTCAAGTCCGAAGCCGAAGAAGCCAAGTGGTGGTTCGATAACCAGGACGAACTGGACAAGGATTCCGCTCTGGCCGCCGCCGAAGGCCGTCTAGGTCGGGGCACCGCTGCCCGCATTGGCGGCATCCCGACAACCACAATCCGTCTCGATCCGGATGACATTGCCCTTGCTCGCGACCAGGCGACCGAGCGTGGCCTCAAATATCAAACGTACCTGAAAATGCTGCTGCATGAAGCGTTGCAGCGCAACCAAAAGACCGCTCGCGGATGACGTGGCCAAACGCCGTGCTCATGCTGTTTTTGTTGTTGGGTACCGTCACTACTGCCTCCGCGCAGTCCGGCTTCCTCGCCCGCTATCAGGCGCGAGTCGCAGCATCCCTGGCCGAACAGCCTCACTGGGCAACGCCTCTCGTCACCGTCAACGCGCGTCTCGAGCAGCAGGTCCGCACCGACTTCCTCCGCCAGACCGCCACCAGCGGCCAACAGACCTGGAACCTCGGCGCAACCAAGGGGTTTCAGACAATGCCGTTTCGGCGTGTAGAAATCCGCATCAGCCCGCCGCCTTTCCTCATGCACTACGATGGCAAGGCAATCGACGGCTTCGGTGACATCGCCTTCCGCGGTAAGTACCGTCTCTACGCCAGCAATGAGCAGCACCACAATGCCATCGTCACCGCAGTTCTCCTCGCGAGCATCCCCACCGGCAAAAACGCCAACGGTAGCTGCTGCGCCATCCTCACGCCCACACTGGATATGGGCAAGGGCTACCGCGATCTCGCCCTAATGACGTCCATCGGCGGCACATTGCCAGTGTCGAACACCGCCAAACTCGGGCGCAGCATCGCCTGGAATAGCTGTCTCCAGTACCACGCCACGCGCATGATCTTCCTGGAGAGCGAGTTCAACTCCACCTTCTTCAAAGGCGGCTCGAACGATGGAAAGATCCAGACCTTCATTACCCCCAACGTCCTCATCAGCCGCATCCCGTTGATTCACGGTGCAGCCGGCCAGCCAGACGTGCTCGGACTGACCATCGGGGCCGGCGAGCAGATCGCCCTGACCCACTTCCACACCTATAATCACTCGCCAGTCTTCACCCTGCGCGTCCGCTTCTAAGGTTCTTCCACTGGCGCACCGATCAATGTTGCGATAGCCTCGAAGCACCCATGAGCCTACCCCTTCAGCAACATATTCAAAAAGACGGCTTCCGCCTCCGTGGCACGGAGATGTCCCGCATCGACGGTTTTTCCGACGTCGTCTTCGGCTTCGCGCTCACCTTGCTCGTCGTCTCGCTGGAGGTTCCCAAAACCTATGCCGAGCTGCATAACAGCATGCGCGGCTTTCTGCCCTTCGCCATCTGTTTCTTCTTCCTCATGATGGTCTGGTACGCGCACTATCGGTTCTTTCGCCGCTTCGGCACCCACGACTTCGGAACCATCTTCTTCAACGGATGCCTGCTGTTCGTCGTGCTGTTCTACGTCTATCCCCTCAAATTCCTCTTTACGTTCCTGGCCAACGCCGTTCTCGGTTCTGCCCAAAATTACTTCGAGAGCTGGCAGCAGGTCCGCGAACTGATGCTTCTCTACGGCGTAGGCTTCGCAACCGTGTACCTGCTCCTCGCCGCGCTGTATTGGAACGGACTAAGGCAACGCCAACAGCTCGAACTGACTGACCTCGAAGTTCTTCTCGCCCGCAGTTATGTCTCGGATTGCATCGGAGTCGGCTGCATCGGTTTAATCTCCTGCATCACAGCGATGGTCTTGCCTGCTTCGCATGCTGGTCTGTCTGGCTGGGTGTACTCGCTCATCTACTTTTTCAAACTGGTGCACGGTCGCTGGACCCGAAAGAAGATCGCACATCAACTCGCGCTCGAGAAACTCACCGCAACGCCGCACTGAAGCATACGCCAAAATCGACGCGTAAATACTCGCTTTCTGTATAGCTGGTAAGCTCAGGAGTTGATGGCTCAAGATAAATTACGTTTGATACCGCTTGGAGGCCTTGGCGAGTTCGGAATGAACTGCATGGCACTCCGCTGGCAGGATGACATCATTGTCATCGACGCCGGATTGATGTTCCCCGAAGAAGAACTGCTCGGCGTCGACATCGTCGTGCCGGACATCTCCTACCTCACGGAAAACCGCGACAAGGTCAAGGCAATCGTTCTGACGCACGGCCACGAAGACCACATCGGCGGCCTGCCCTGGATTCTGTCTGAGCTCAAAGTCCCCGTGTACGGCACCGAGTTTACGCTTGCGCTGGTGGAAGGCAAGCTCGACGAGCACCGCCTCCTCGACGACGCGGACCTGATCGAAATGCTGCCCGGCAAACGATTTACGCTCGGGCCGTTCTCCATCATGCCGATCCGAGTCACACATAGCCTGGTCGATTGCGTTGCTCTCGCAATCCACACGCCCGTAGGCGTAGTCCTCCACACCGGCGACTTCAAAATCGATCTCTCTCCGCCGGATGGCAAGGCGTTCGACCTTCAGGCGTTCGCCGATCTCGGCAAGAACGGCGGCGTACTGGCCCTCCTGCAGGATTCGACCAACGTCGACCGTCGCGGCTGGACCCCCAGCGAAAAGGCCGTCCGTCCGCGCCTCGACGAGATCTTCGCCCAGACCCGTAAGAAGCTCTTCTTCACCTGTTTCTCGTCCTCCGTCACCCGCATCGGCCTGGCCATCGAACTTGCCCAGAAGCATGGCCGCAAGGTCGCCGTCATCGGTCGCTCGATGGACAATTCCACAGAAATTGCACAAGATCTCGGCTACCTCAAGATTCCGCAGGGCCTGATGATCAACCCCGGCCAGATCAAGGATCACCCCGCCGACAAGGTTCTCATCATGATCTCCGGCACGCAGGGCGAGCCCATGAGCGCGCTCAGCCGCGCCGCCGTGAACAACCACAAATTCGCCAAGATCGACGCCGGCGACACCGTCCTGATGAGCTCGCGCGTCATCCCCGGCAACGAGAAGTCGATCTACCGCGTGATCGACCACCTCGAACGCCGCGACGCTCTCGTCATCCACGACGACGGCACCAACGGCCTCATCCACGTCTCCGGCCACGGCTCGCAGGAAGAGCTGAAGATGATGATCAACCTCGTCCAGCCGAAATTCTTCATCCCCGTCCACGGCGACTACCGCCACCTCAAGCGCCACGTCGAACTCGCCCTCTCCACCGGCGTGCCGGAGAAGGCAATCCTGCTCGAAGACGGCGACATCCTCGAACTTACCAAGGACGCCGCAACCAAGAACGGCAAGGTCACCACCGGCCGCGTGTGCATCGACTCCGGCGGCTCCATCGACGTCGTTGAAGATGTCGTGATCCGCGACCGCCAGCACCTCTCCGAAGACGGCATCATCCTGCCCATCATCGCGCTCAACAAGCGCACCGGCAAGATCGAAGGCCCGCCCGAGATCGTCATGCGCGGCTTCGCAGTCGACGATGCGCAGGTAGTCGCCGAGGCCCGCAACATCGTCCAGCGCACCCTCGAAAATTCCTCCACCGAAGAACGCCAGGACTACGGCGTGATGAAGGAAAAGATTCGCAACGACCTCAAGCGCTTCATCCAGAAATCCACCAGCCGCCGGCCCCTCATCATGCCCGTTATCATGGAAATCTAACCACTGAGGTCATTCTGAGCAAAGCGAAGAATCTCAGTATTTCGTTCTTGCTTTTGGTTCTACCCTTAGCTACCAGCTCTCAAGCTGACAGCTGACAGTTCACGCTCTTCCGGTCTTTCCACCACCCCCCTCACCCAGGATGACCACCGACCGCAAGCCCGCCCCAACCCGCACACTCCAGCAACGCATCCTCCTCAACGCGCTCGCCGGAGCCGGAATCCTCATCTTCCTCCTCGCGACCTGGCCCTTCCTAAAAAACCATCTCCAGGCCATCGCCATCCTCCAGCAGGTCTCCGGTAAACCCGTCCCCGCTCTGGTCGGCGATTTCGTCTCCCAGCCCGTCCGCACTCAGGACCTCACCCTCCACGTGGCATCCGGCGACGTCCGCTCCCGGATGTACATCCCCACCGGCAAGCCCAACGCCCCGGCCCTCATCGTCCTCCACGGCGTCCACCACCTCGGCATCGACGAGCCCCGCCTCATGGCCTTCGCCTCCGCCATGGCCAGCTGCGGCATCCGCGTCCTCACTCCCGAGCTGCCCGACATCATGGACTACCACGTCGGCGCAGCATCCATCAAAACCATCGGCGAATCCGCCCAGTGGTTCGCCCAAAGTACCGGTGGACCGGTCGGCGTAATGGGCCTCAGTTTCTCCGGCGGCCTGGCCCTCATCGCAGCCTCCGACCCGCAGTACCAATCGGCCTTCAAGTTCATCTTCGCAGTGGGTTCACAAGACTCGATGTCGCGAGTAGTCCAGTACTACCGCACCGGTGCCGACCTCCGCCCCAACGGCCCCGAAGAGCTGCTCCCCGCGCACGAGTACGGCCCGCTCGTCATCGAATACGAGTACGTTCAGGACTTCGTCCCCCCGCAGGACGTCGACGTCATTCGCCCCGTCCTCCGCGCCCACCTCTACGAGGACAAGGCCGCCGGAGCCGTCGCCGAAGCCAAACTATCCGTCGCCCAGAAGGCCGAAGCGAAGGAGCTCATGGACGGCTACTCCCCCCGAACCCGCGCCCTCATCGCCGCCGCCAGCCAGAAGCACACCTCCGACATGGACGAGCTCTCCCCCGGCCCGCTCCTCCCCCGCATGACGATCCCCGTCTACCTCCTCCACGGCGAGGCCGACAACATCATCCCCTCCGCCGAAACCCTCTGGATGGCCAAAGAACTCCCCGCCGAGACCCTACAGGCGGTCCTCGTAAGCCGAGTCATCAGCCATATTGACATGGACGGCGGCAACCCAGGTCTCGCCGAACAATGGCGCCTGATCCACTTCTTCGCCCTCATAATGCACGCCGTAAACACCCCCAACGGACGTAAACCGTGGCTCTAACCGATTCTCAATTGCTATGCATTCGAACAACCGCAGTCGTCATTCTGGCGAAGCCAGAATCTCGGTAGTTGTCTTCCAGTCAGCCGAATACCTTCGCGAAATTCGTTCTAACAGGCTCTGGAAGGGCGCAACTTCAGCCGCGCAGCAAGGGCCATCAGCGAAGGTGGTCCGCATGCAAACCGAGCTTTTCTGCGATATTCCTAAGCAACTTATCCCTGGTCCACAACAATGTACCCGGTGTGAGCATCGTCGAAACCAGCAAGTGGGCGTCCACAAAACTCAGGCCAAGTCCGTGCAGCTCATTTTGTGTAACGAACCACGTCACCTCATCGTGCTCCGCAACCACAGCCTGCTCAAGTTCGCGTAAGGAAAGTAACGCAGATTCTCGCTCCAGAAAGCTGCCCATAGCCAACTCGCCCGTCACGAGCGGGTGGCCGAGAACCAACTCTTCCTCCAGAAGCATGTACAGGCTGACATCGGGGCTGTCGAAGTGATCCACCCACACGGAAGAATCTGTGAGAATCACGCGACGGAGCGTCTCCGCGGAATTTGCTTCATACCCGGCTGGCATCCGCCCAGCCTGGCAAGCCTGCGAGCGGCCTCGCGCTGCACAAGCGCGGTTAGCGCCTCTTTCAAGATGGCCGACTTCTCCGTCAAACCGGTGTAGGCCTGCGCTCTAGCCATCAATTCATCATCGATTGAAACCGTTGTTCGCATAGGCTCACCTCCACCAACTGCATAACTGGCGTCATCATCTGATGCCCAAAATGATGCTAGCATACCTGAGAGATCAACCAACATGCCCACCTACGTAACCCTCGCCGACATCCAATCCGCCGCCACCCGCGTCGCTGGCACCGCCATCCGCACGCCCCTCGTGCAACTTCACGCCCCGAACCTTCCCTACGAAATCTTCGTCAAGTGCGAGTCCGCCCAGCCCATCGGCTCCTTCAAGCTGCGCGGCGCGTTCAACATGATCTCCCAGCTCTCTCCCGAGCAGCTCGCCAAGGGCGTTATCACCTACTCCTCCGGCAACCACGCCCAGGGAGTCGCCTACGCCGC
>JANXWZ010000135.1 GCA_025350865.1 Rhodanobacteraceae bacterium | reverse complement strand
GCCACCAAAGCCTGCCGGAGCAGCGGGAGCCAGAGCAAACCGGTGCATTCCTGCTTCAGCCGATGGCGGCATTGCAGGCTGCTGCCAGATTGCCTGCACGTTAATCGCTTCCGTATCGACCGGCTTTACCGGCGTATCACTCGCCGCGCATGCCTTCACGGCACCGGCCTTGTCTACCAATTCAAGCTTTACCGGCGACCCCGCAGCCGACTTGAGCCAGTAGTACATAATCACGCCCGCCGGCGGATTCACTTCCTGCGGCTCCTCGTGCGGCAGCGGGGTTCCATTTTGCCCGCCCGCGTGGATAGCCATCTGCTCGCCCGGGTTGAACAGATACGCACTCGACGACGCAATCTCCGCACCCTTCTGCGCCAGTTCGCGCAGCGCGCCAATCTGGTCCATCACCCAGAATCCGCGACCATGCGTGGCGACAGCCAGATCGTCGCCGTGAACCAGAACGTCGCGAACGGACGTCGCGGGCATGTTGTTCTGCAAAGGCTGCCATGAATCGCCATCGTTGAACGACACGTAAAGGCGAAGCTCGGTCGCCGCATACAGCAGCCCCTTCGTCTTGGGGTCTTCCTTCACGGAATTCACATACGCACCCACCGGAATTCCCGAAACAATGTTCTGCCACGTCTTACCGCCGTCATGCGTGCGATAGATATACGGCTTCAAATCCGAAAGCCGATGGCGATCGACAGAGGCATACGCCGTTCCCACATCAAAGTGTCCCGCATCCATCATCGAGACCTTGCTCCATGCGTTCATCCCGGACGGCGTTACCGGCTTCCATTGCTTGCCGTCGTCGGTAGTTACATAGATCAAGCCATCGTCCGTACCGGCCCAAACGGTGGTCGCGCTGATGGGTGAAGCGGCCAGCGCATACACCACGCCGAAGCGGTCCGTCATCGCGGCATCGATATCTTTAGCGGTCAGCGGATCAAGCCCCTTCGGAACGTCCGGGTTTAC
This sequence comes from Rhodanobacteraceae bacterium, assembly GCA_025350865.1. Lineage (GTDB taxonomy): Bacteria > Acidobacteriota > Terriglobia > Terriglobales > Acidobacteriaceae > Edaphobacter. The sequence goes on along the minus strand of JANXWZ010000135.1, from coordinate 15,584 downwards.
CCTCGCCAGATCGGGACTGATCTTCTCCCATGTCTTGCCGCGATCGCGGGTGCGAAACACAAACTGGTTCGCGTAGTACATCGCTTCGTCTGCAGCGGAGAAGACCTGTGGCAGCGTCCACGTCTTGCGATTCGGGTCTTTCGGGTCTGGCGGAGGAAGCTGCCCAACCGGCGTCAACAAATTCAACGCCTGGTCGCAGCGCGCGGCACCGGCCCCATACAGAATGTTCCCGTCCTTGGGATCAGGCAGGATCACATCGCTCTCGCCAGCCAGGCACGTTGGCTCCCAGTTGCGGAACGAGAGCGTGCCCATGCGCGACCACGTGCTGACACCCACGCCGCCAGAATCCTGCTGCGGGCCATAGAGCCAGTACGGAAAGCGGTTGTCGGCGGACATCCGGTAGATCTCGGCCGTCGGCTGGTTGTACCAGGTGCTCCAGGTCTTCGCGCCGTCGACGCTCACGACGGTTCCCTGATCGCTCGACAGCACCATGCGCTTCGGATCGGTCGGGTTCACCCAGATCTGGTGGTAGTCGTCGCCGCCCGGGGCACCCTTTACCGGGAGCCATGTCTTGCCGGCGTCGGTGGTCATGTAGGTCGCGGTGTTGATGTCGTACGCTTTATCCGGATTGACCGGATCAACCGTGATCTGCTCGAAGTACCAGCCGCGTCCCCACAGCCGAGCTTCGTTGTTCACCATCTTCCAGGTCGATCCAGCATCGTCCGAGATGTAGATTCCGCCGCCACTCGGAGGAGGTGCAGCGCCACCACCGCCGGGGCCGCCCGGACTACGCGGGGCAATCGCAAAACCGGTATCGTCGACCACCGCCCATAGCCGATTAGGATTGCTCAGCGAGATGCCAATGCCGATCTTGCCCACGGTATCGCCGGTAGGCAAGCCACCCGCAAGCTGCTTCCACGTGTCTCCGCCATCGATCGACTTGTACAGCCCCCCACCCGGCATATTCGACGGCGCATACACGGACCACGGTGGACGTCGAGTCGCCCAAAGAGCCGCATAAACGACCTTGGGATTTTTGGGGTCGACTGCCACTTCAATCGCGCCCACATTCTCCGGATCGTTAGCCTTGAAGAGAACCTTCTTCCAGCTCTTGCCGCCGTCTACTGAGCGATACAGACCGCGATCAGGATTCGGTCCGTAGATATCGCCCAGCGCGGCCACATAGACCCGATCCGGGTTCGTCTGATCCACCGCTATCTTGCCGATATGCAACGTCGCATCCAGCCCGATGTGCGTCCACGTCTTACCCGCATCGGTCGATTTGTACATGCCGTTGCCGTAGGAGTGCTGGCTCCGAATGTCCGGCTCTCCGGTCCCTACATAGATGACATTCGCGTTGCTGGGTGCGACCGCAATCGCACCGATCGACCCAATCGGAATACCCTCGTCCGAGATCGGAAACCAGGTGCGTCCCGCATTCTCCGTCTTGAAGACACCGCCGCCAACCGATCCAAAATAAAACGTGTCTGGCTGGCTGGCATTACCGGCAACGCCATACGACCGCCCGCCCCGCATCGGCCCTACGTCACGCCAGTGCAGGCCTGCCAGCATGCTTTGCGAATATTGCGCGAAACAGGGCTGGTTCCCTGCGACTATCAAAACGGCAAGCGGCAAACAGAAGGCCACAACGGCACGGCGCAGATTCATGTTGGATTTCTCCACTAGGGTCGGTAGTACTTCGACGTGTGAGCCGCGGGATAAGCCGCAAGGCAAATTCGTTTTGCTAGTTGTCGTCTCCAACTTCGATCTGATCCTCAACATCGTGGTCAATGATGCGCGTATCGAGCGAAAGCACCTTCAGCCCCTTCTTGCGAAGGATGTCATTCACCGCCTTCAGGTCGCTCGCCTTGACCTGATTCCACTGCGCCAGCAAATCGGCTAGCGGCTGCTTCATCGCGTCGTAGGCGCCGGTCTGCGCGGTCGTCGGAGCCGTATCGGCTGACTGCACCGTATGCTCCATCCGCGCCAGTTGCAGACGCAGTGTCGTCAGATTCGGAGGGCCTGCAGGACCGCCACGTCCGCCACCACCGCGCCCTGCACCTGCGCCTCCAGCGATCTTCGTCAGCTTGGCTTCCAGCGTGTCCGCAGCCGCGCCAACCGGGGGCTTGGCCTTCATCTGATCGCGGAGCACGGTAATCTCGTGCAGCGCCGCGGTGGCCTTCATCGCATCGTCGTAGATCGCCTTCGAAATCGCAAACTGCGCCTCAAGCTCGGCCATCGGCGTCTTCACGCGCGGGTCCATCACGACATTGAATTTCTCGGTCAGTGTCTTACCGCCCGCGATCAACCGAACCGTGTAGTTACCGGGCAGAACAAACGGTGACGAGGCCACCGCCGGTGTATCGTGCGGCACAGCCTCCTCCGCAGACGGCCCGGTCGACATACCCGGAACCGCCGGGTAGCGCAGATCCCAAAGGAAGCGATGATGGCCTTCCGACGTCAGAATCACCCGCGGCGCGCGCGCCCAATACATCGGGTCAGGATAGCGCGGGTCGAGCGGCGGCACCACATCATCGCTGCGAACATGGATGACGACCTGCCCCTTGCCGTCCACGATCTCCATCGTCACAACGCCGGTAAACTTCGGCCCAACGTAGTAATCAAACATCGCGCCATCGGGCGGGTTCTCGCCAGTCGCCATCTCCGGCACCCACGGCGTCGGCGGGTTCATATCGCCGCGAATCCGCATCGCCGTCTGCGGCGTGTAGAGGTGCACCGGCTCGCTCGCGATCTTCGCCGCAATCTGCCGCAGTGGCGTCACGTTGTCCAGAATCAGATACCCTCGGCCATGCGTTCCCGCGACAAGATCATCGTCCTTCACCTGCAAATCGCGGACCGAGCTCGCCGGCATGTTCAACCGCAGCGACTGCCAGTGGTCACCATCATCGAACGACACATACACCTGCGTCTCGGTGCCCGCATACAGCAGGCCCTTGCGCTTCGGGTCTTCGCGAATCGTGCTCGTCGCACCTCCGTCAGGAATACCGTTATCGATCTCCGTCCAGCTCTTGCCGCCGTCATGCGTGCGGAAGAGATGCGGCCGCATGTCGTCCAGGCGCAGCGTATTCACAGCAGCATAGGCGGTGCCGGCGTCGAAGTGCCCCGCATCCATGTTGAACACCTTCCAAAAAGCCTTCATCGCGGGCGGAGTGGTGTTGTTCCAATGCGCCCCACCATCGGTGGTCGTCCAGATCAATCCATCATCCGTGCCCGCCCACATACGATTCACATCCAGCGGCGATAGCCCCAGCGCGTAGATAACGCCGCGACGCGTTGCCTTGGCGTTCGGCGAATCCTTGTAGTCCGTCACCGACGGCGGCAACTCCCACGTCTCGCGGCTCAGGTCCGGGCTCACCTGCTTCCAGTTCTTGCCCTGGTCCTTCGTCAACCAAAGCGTGTTGGTCGCGAAGTACAGGCTGTGCGGATCGACGGGCGAAAACTGCAACGGCTGTGTCCGCAGCGCACGATACCCAGCGGGCGGTGCGATGTTTTGAATCTGGCCCGTACGGCGGTCGTAGCGAGTCACCTTGCCGCCATACACCACGTCCGGGTCCAGCGGATCAGGCGCCGCATAGCCATACTCTTCAATGCCCGCCGGATGCCAATCGTGAAACGTAATACGCCCATCGTTCGAGCGGCTGGACACACACGCGCTGCCGCTATCCTGCTGCCCGCCGCACACGCGGTATGGGAAGGCATTGTCGGTCGTGACGTGATACATCGCGGCCGTCGGCTGGTTGTACCATTGCGACCAGGTCTTGCCCGCGTTCTGCGAGATGATTACACCCTGATCGCTGGCCAGCGCGATGATGTCCGTGTTATTCGGATTGATCCACGCATTCTGGTAGTCGTCTCCACCCGGAGACCCACGCAGCCCCGTCCACGTCTTGCCCGCATCGGTCGACTTCCAGGTCACCACCGTTGCCACATAAATCGTGTTCGGATCTTTGGGGTCAACCTTCGGCACCGGCACATCGCCGCCGCCAATTCGGGCCTCGGGCCGAGGGTCATCAACCGGCGCATGGACCCAGTTCTCGCCGCCATCGTCGGTTCGCATCAGCAACACCGACCCGCTCACCGTTCCAACCTCTGCATATACGCGCTTCGAATCGGTCGGCGCGATCGCGATCTGGACCTGCAGAATGTCCTCTGGAAGGCCATGGCCCGTCAGCTTGGCAAACGTCTCGCCGCCATCAGTCGAGCGATACATCCCGCCCTCCGCCCCGATAAACGACCCGTTCTCCCACGGCGCTTCCTGCCGCTGCCACATCCCCGCATAAACCACGTTCGGATTCTGCGGATCGATCTGCACCTCAGACGCGCCGGTCCGATCGTTCGTGTAGAGCACCCGCTTGAAGGTCGCCCCGCCATCGCGAGTGAGATACAGCCCACGCTCTTCGTTGGGCCCATACGGATGCCCGGTCACCGCCACAAACACCTTGTTCGGATCTTTTGGGTCGATCGCCAACTGCCCAATCTGCTGACCGTTGCGCAGCCCCGCCAGGTGCGTCCAGGTCTTGCCCGCGTCGGTCGACTTGTACACGCCATCGCCGGTCGCCAGGTCTGGCCGCTGCAGCCCTTCGCCGCTCGCGACATAGACGATGTTCGGATTCGACTCTGCCACCGCAATTGAGCCAATCGACCCCGACGGCTGCGATTGCCACACATCCACCCACGTCTCGCCCGCGTCCGTGGTCTTCCACACGCCGCCGTTCACCATGCCGAAGTAGAAGGTAGCGGGCTGGCTTGGCACACCCGCAAGCGCACGCACGCGGCCGCCGCGCATCGGGCCGATCTCGCGCCAGCGCATATCCGAGAACAGTTTAGGGTCGACTGGGCCTGCTTGGGCAAAGCCTTGTGCTACAGCGCACAGGCTGGCGGCGAACACAACAAACGAGACGCAATCACGAAGTTTCATTTCAACTCCTCGGGGAATCACAAGCCGAATCCTGTTGCTTTCGAAAACGTGGTTTGGGTAGGCTCACTATATCGCATCCCGCTCGCGGAGACTTCTTGACCCTGCCCATCTCGATCCTTGACCTCTGCTCCTACCTCGGCCTTGGAGCGGTGGGCGCAGCCGTCCTCAACATGCTCATCGGGATGCTGATCTCCCTCCGCTACAGTCCGTTGCAGCGCTGGCCGCGTCGCCGCATCAACCTCTTCGCCCTGCATCAGTGGACCGCCTATATCACCATCGCATTAACCCTCGCGCATCCGGTCGTACTGGTCTGGGTCGACAAGCCGCGCTTCCGTCTGTACGACATCCTTTGGCCCATCAACTCCCCTCTCCAGCCCTGGATCAACCTCGCCGGAGCCGCCGCCCTCTACCTCCTCGTGCTCGTCCTGGTCTCATCCCTGCTCCGCACCCGGATCGGTCGGCCCATCTGGCGTCGCCTCCACTACCTGGTCTTCCCCGCCGCGATCATGCTGCTGGTCCACGGCGTACTCACCGACCCCGAACTCAAAGACGGCCACCCCGACCTGCTCGACGGAGGCAAAGTCTTCCTCGAAGGAGCGTCCATCATGATTGTCGCGACGACGATCGTGCGGTATCGGCTGCGCCGCAAGGGGCTTCGACCATCCCGAACCGTCATTCTGGCGAAGCCAGAATCTCCGTAGTTGCTCCTGACAGAGCAACGCCGCTAGACTCCAGTTCCACTCCCCGCGTCTCCGGCAGCAGCATCACAGCAACCACCATCAACAAATAAGCCGAAGCCGCACACACCGCAATCGCCCGCCCCAACGGATGCGTCACACTCAGGTAGCCCACCAGCGCCGGAAACACCGACCCAACTCCGCGCCCGAAGTTATACGAAAAACCCTGCCCCGAGCCGCGAATGGCGGTTGGAAATAATTCCGTGAAAAACGCACCCATCGGACTGAATGTCCCCGAAGTGAAGAAGCCCAGCGGAAACCCCAGAATCAACGTGACCCCATCGCTGATCGGCAGCACCGTGTACATCAGGACCGCGGCCACAGCACCCAGCGGAAACAGGATCAGCGTAAGGCGTCGACCGATCCGATCTGCCAGATGCGCGCTCACCTGGTAACCCGTAAACGACCCAGCAATAACGACGATCAGGTAGCTCGCCGTATGCGTCACCGACAATCCCCGCGAGTTCAAGTACAGCGGCAGCCACGTGTTGATGGCGTAGTACCCGCCCTGCGCTCCAACCGCCGATAGAGACGCGAGAGCGGTAGTCTTCAGAATCGCAGGCGAAAATATCTGAAGAAAGCTTCCGCTGACCACGATGCTCTTTGCGTACACCGCAGACTCGGGCACATGGCGTCGCACAAAAATCGCAAGCGCCGCCGGTGCCAGCCCCACCCAGAACATCGCGCGCCACGCATGTTCCGGCGACAACACCTTGAAGAAGATGGCATAGAAGAGAGCGGCAAACGCCCATCCAACTGCCCATCCGCTCTGCACCGTGCCCACCGCCCTGCCACGAAATTTGGCCCGAATCGTCTCCCCGATCAGCACCGAGCCGACCGCCCACTCGCCGCCCATCCCCAGCCCCTGCAAGCCGCGAAATGCCAGCAGCTCCCAGAAGTTCTGCGCAAATCCGCTAAGAAACGTAAACACGGCAAACCACACGATGGTCAGTTGCAGCACCCGGACGCGTCCAAACCGGTCCGCAGCCAGACCGGCCAGCCACCCACCCACAGACGACAACACCAGCGCAGAGGTCCCCAGCAGTCCAGCCTGCCCCTTGCCGATATGCCACAGCAGGATGAGCGTCGGCAGCACAAAGCTGTAGACCATGAAGTCCATGCCATCCAACGCATACCCCGCGAAGCACCCGACCAGCGTCGATCTCTCGGTGGCATCCAGCTGCGTCAGCCAAAACCTCTTCATCGGCTCCCTCACTTGTTCTCAGCTAACAAATCATGTCTTTGTCCTTAGCTGATAGCTGATAGCTGAAAAGCTGAAAAGCTGAAAAGCTCACAGATCATGCCTTTGTCTTGAGCAACCCTCTACTCCCCAACCACCGCCGCCCGGAGTCTCCATGCGAATCAGGTCGCCCCTCTTCGCATGGATGCTGCACTTCCCGGCCAGTTCCTCTGAGCCTCCGTCCGGCTTGATCAACCGCGTCAAACCCGTCTTACCGCCATCACCGCCCGCCAGACCGTAGGGTTGAAATCTGCGGCGATCACACAGCAAGGTCACCTGCGCGTCGGCCAGCAATTCAATCTCCCGGATCAATCCGTCGCCCCCTCTGAACTCACCGAAACCACCCGATCCCGCACGATAACTATACGATCGCACCCGGAATGGATACGCGTATTCCAGCGCCTCAACCGGTGTGTTCAGCGAATTCGTCATGTGGCAATGGATGCCGTCGATCCCATCCATTCCGGGGCGCGCACCCATGCCTCCCGCGGTCGTCTCATAGTAGGTAAACGGTGCGTTGAAGCGAGCATCCCAGCCACCGATAGTCAGGTTGCTCATCGTCCCGTAACTCGCCGCCGGTACGCGGTCCGGAGCAGCCTTGGCCAGCGCCCTTAGCAGCACATCGACGATCCTCTGGCTGCATTCCACGTTGCCACCCGCTACAGCTGCAGGTGGCTTCGCATTCACAATCGTCCCTTCAGGAGCGGTCACCGTAATCGGGTTCATCAGGCCAGCAGCAGCCGGAGCATCGTCCGAAAGCAAACAGCGAAACACGTAGTAGCAGGCCGAATAAGTGATCGCGTAGACGGCATTGATGCTTCCGCCAACCTGCACCGACGACCCCGCAAAGTCCACCGTCGCAGCCGCATTCTCAGGGTCGAACGTGATCGCAACCCGGATCGCAATCGGATCATCTGTAACGCCATCCGAATCGAGGAAGTCCTCCGCCTCAAATCGGCCCTTCGGCATCGTGCGAAGCTGCGCGCGCATCAGCCGTTCGGAGTAAGCCAGCAGCGCATCCGACAACTCATCGACCTTCGCCGAGCCATATTTCGACACCAGTTCCTGCATCCGGCGCTCGCCCACACGGCACGCTCCAATCTGCGCCGCCAGATCCCCCTCGCGCTCCTTTGGCGTCCGCACATTATGCAGGATCAGCGACAGCACCTCGGCATTCATCACGCCGCCGCTAACGATTCGAATCGGCGGAATCCGTATACCTTCCTGGTAGATCTCCCGCGCCGGACCCATTGATCCCGCAAACATTCCACCCACATCCGCGTGGTGCGCACGGGTCGCAGCATAGAACGATGGCCCCGCAACTCCCGGAATGAAAATCGGCAGCACCAGCGTGATATCCGGCAGGTGCGTGCCGCCCGCATACGGGTCATTCAGAATCGCAATATCGCCTTCCTCCAGCCGCATCGCAAAGACCACCGCTTCCACGGAAAGCGGCATCGACCCGAGGTGAACCGGCATGTGATCGCCCATCGCAATCACCCGTCGTTGCCGGTCAAACAGCGCACACGAATAATCCCGACGCTCCTTGATGTTGGGCGAAATGGCAGTCCGCCGCAGCGCTGCGCCCATCTCTTCGGCGATCGAGTGGACGCTGCTTTGGAAGATCGCAAGCTCAATCGAGTTCATGCCTGCACCTCGATCACAAGATTTCCGTAGGTGTCCACGCGCAGCACATCGCCGGGCGGAAGGATCGTCGCCGAACTGTACTCCGAAACAATCGCCGGCCCCGCAAACACATCACCCGCATGCAACCGGTCGCGTTCATACAGACGCGTCTCGTGCAGCCCACCATCAAAGTAAACGTCGCGGGTCCCAACGAGTGCCGCCGATCCATCACCCTCCAGCACTGCCTGCCGAGGCGGCTTAAACGGATCACCCGCAGCCAACAACCGAACCCGCACATTCACAATCTCCAGCGGTCGGGCCTTATTCGCAAACCCATACCGCCGCTGATGCAGCGCATGGAAGGCCTGCGCCATTTCTGGCCCAAACGGAACATTCAACTCATAACCCTGCCCCGTGTAGCGCAGGTCCACAGAGCGAAACGACTCACCCACCAACCCCTCTGCCTCGAACTCGGCAAAGCCAATCCGTTCAAGCTCTGCGAAGACCTGTTCAAGGTCCGCATCAATTCCCTTCATCACCGTCCGGCTGTACTCGCGCATCGTATCGGCCAGCAGAATCCCAACCGCCGAAAGTGCTCCCGGCAATACAGGCACCAGCACCCGCGGAACCTGCAACGCACGCGCCAGTGCACACGCATGCAGCGGTCCACCACCGCCAAAGGCCACCAGCGTAAAGTCCCGAGGGTCATGTCCCTTCTCCACCGAAATCACGCGAATCGCCTTCTCCATCGACGTCTCAACCACGCGCAGTATCCCGGCCGCAAACTCCTCCACCCTCTCCAGGTCACCTTTCGCCTGCTCCATCATCCACATTGTGCGTGCGCGATCCAGGGTCACAGCGCCACCCAGAAAGCGGTCAGTATCCAGCCGCCCCAGCGCAAGATTCGCATCGGTCACCGTCGGCAATAGTCCGCGCCCAAAGCAGATCGGCCCCGGATCGGAACCCGCTGACTCCGGCCCCACGCGCAGCAGTCCGCCCGCGTCGAACCGCGCGATCGATCCACCACCAGCACCCGCCGTATGGATATCCAGCATCGGCACGCCGATCGGAATCCCCGTCACCATCGACTCGTTGCTGATGCGCGGCCCGGTCGCGTCGACCAGGCAAACATCGGTCGAAGTCCCGCCCATATCGAACCCGATGATGTGGTCGAACCCCGCAAGCTTCGCCAGCTTGTAAGCCCCGATCACGCCCCCTGCCGGCCCCGAAAGCATGGTCCGCACCGGCTCCGCAGAGGCAATCCGCGCCGAGATAATGCCGCCCGAAGACTGCATCACCTCCAGCCGTCCGTGCTCGTACTCCGCCGCCACCTTGGTCGCAAGCGATGCAATGTACGAACCGACTTTAGGCGCAACATAGGCATTGGCAACCACCGTCGACGCCCGTTCGTACTCGCGAAACTCCGGCAGAATCCGATGTGAAATCGACAGCGGCAAACCCAACGCAGCAAGCGCCTCCGCAATCTTGACTTCGCTCTCAGGATTCGCAAACGAAAACAACGTCGAGACCGCAATCGCCTCGACCCTTGCCCCGCCAACCGCCTCCACAAGATCCTTCAACTCCGAGGCCTCGACCGCCAGCAGCAGCTCACCATTCGACCCCACGCGCTCCGTAACGCCGAACCGCAACTCCCTCGCAACAAGACAATCCGGCGCGGGCTGGAACCAGTCGTAGAGCTTCGGTCGAGCCTGTCGGCCGATCGCAATCGTATCTTCAAACCCCTTCGTCGTAACGAACGCCACGCGAGCGCCCTTCCGCTCCAGCATCGCGTTGGTTGCAACCGTCGTCCCATGTCGCACGACAACGCTGGAGCGTGGCCCAACCTGCCGCAAGCCGTCCAGCACCGCCTTGCCCGGGTCGGCCGGAGTGGAGAAAACCTTCAGCACCACCAGCTTCGAATCCCGCAGGTAGACGATGTCGGTAAACGTTCCGCCAGTGTCAATCGCTATGCGCATCTACTTGCCATTCGCCAGATTCTCGTACATCAGCGCATACGTCGCAATCCAATGCGTCCCCAGATAGCCCGCCGACCCAATCTTGTCGTACCCCTGTTTTGCGTTGATGCTGGCCATTCTGCGATACACCGGCACCCGCGCATCGTCCTTTGGCAGCCCATTCGCAATCATCAACAGATCCGCCGCCCGCTGATAGTTCAAGCCAACAAGATGAGCATTTGGCAGACCCTCTTCGTCGGTGCCAGTCGTATCGCGATTGTTGCCTTTCACCGCGTCAATTTCCTTCACGTACACCTGAAACTCCTCCGCATACACGGGCGGCAGAAAGCTCGTCAGCCACTTGGCGTATGCCGGCGCATCCAGCACCCGGCCCATCAGCGCGGCCTCTGCAAGACACGGCGAAGCGAAGTCGCCGAACACCGGCTCCGCGCCCGTCGCACAATGCTTGTCGTTCCCGAACAGCCGCACCGCCGTATCGTGGATGACGGCTGCCGTCCCCGTATCGTGAGTCTGGTTCGTATAGTCCAGCGTAAAGATCATGTCGAGCGCCGTGTTCGGATGCAGCCCCACGCGAATCGGGTAGTTCAAACTCTTCAGTGACGCGATGTAGTTCTCTGTAATCCATTTCGCCAGCGGCTCCAGTACCGCCGCCATCCGTTTCCCTTCCGGATCGTCCCAACTCTTGGCCTCGCCGTAGAGCTTCAGCAGCCACGCATACCCATACGGCTTTTCGAAGTCTGCCAGCGGTCCCTTCAGTCCTTGAAAGTAAGCCAGCTCACCATCGATATTTTCCTTGCGGATATGATTCTGGAAATCAAGCCGGATCGCCGGAGCCACTGCAATCGTCGGGTCCTGCTTGATCAGCGACACCATCATCCACATCGAGTTCACGCTGGAATGCCAATCCAGGCAGCCGTAGAACGCGCGCTTCTTGTCGTACTCTTCCAGAATCTCAGGCTTGCCTTCGCGCTGCCAAAGATATTGCCTCGCTCCCACTCCGGCGGGCGCGTGCGGATGATCCTCACAACCCAGCGGATTCGCCGCCAGCGCCAGACGCTGCACCTCGTCAAAGGCAGGAGGCGTCGCACTCGACATCGTCTTGATATAGTCCGCAATCTTCGCCGGGTCCCTGGCCGGATCAAGGCTCTGCGCAGCCAGCGGAGCGGCGAAGCAGCAAGTCAAAACAGTGCAAAGTACGCGCATCATGTAATCCTCAAAAAGCCATCAGTCCCAACCCGGAAGCCGTCATTCCCAACCCGAAATGCCGTCATTCTGGCGAAGCCAGAATCTTAGTATTTGCATTTCGGTTTACATCGAAACCTCAATTGCTCGGCGTCTCTGCATCCGTCAAACCCGCGCCTGCCTTGACCTTCGGCTTCTCCGGCCCCAACGGTGCCGGTCCCTTGGCCGCATTCTCATACAGCAGCGCATAAGTCGCCAGGAAGTGCTGCCCCTCATAGCCCGCACTACCGATATTCTCGTAACCCCGCGTCGCATTCATCGCAGCAAGCGAGGTGAAGACAGGCACCCGAGCGTCATCCCTGGGCAGCGCCTGAGCAATCGTCAGCAGGCAGTAAGCGCGCTGGAAGCTCAACGCAATCAGGTGAGACTTCGCCGTAAGCTGCACCTGAACATCCGGCCCCGACGTGCTGGTGTGGCTGGTATCGATCGGCTTCGCATACCCTTGAAATAGCTCCGAGTACACGGGCGGTAAAAACTCATCCAGCCACTTCAAATAGTCCTTCTGCTCCATCACGCGACCCATCAACGCGGCCTCAGTCAGGCACGATGAGACATTGTCGGTGTTCTGTGGCTCCAGCCCGGTCGGGCAATCTTTGTCCTTGGTAAAGAGCCGCTGCGCGTTGGCCTTGATCGCGGTCTGCAGCGTCGTATCCTCCGACAGATTCACCCCATCGAGCGTCAGGCTCATCGACCACGCGGTATTTGTATCCGTGCCTGAACGAAATGGAAACTTCAGGTTATAGAGGTAGTAAACATATTTCTCCGACATCCAACGAGCCAGTGGAGCCAGCGCCGTCGCCATCTTCTTCCCATCGGAATTCGGATACCCCTTCGTCTCCCCATAAAGCTTCAACAACCACGAGTACCCATACGGCTGCTCGAAGTTGGCGAGGCCCAGCCCCGTGCTGTCGGCAGTCGGACGCGGAGCGGAAAAGAACGCGACCTCGCCATCCATATTGCCCTTGCGAAAGTGCGTCGTCGCAATGTCCTTGATGTCCGACGCCAGCGCAATCTTCGGGTCCTGCCGCAGCAGCGACATCATCATCCACGTATCGCCCACCGCATCGTGCCAGTTCGAGCAGCCAAAGAACGCGCGATTCCGGTCGTAAGCCTCCAACAGCAAGGGCATCTTCTCGTAGCCCCACAGGTAGTTGTTGCGTGTCCCTGTGTTTTCCTGCGGATGGTCCGCGCAGCTGATCGCAAAGCTGGCCAGCATCTCGCGCCTCTGCTCGTCGAACACCGGCGCGCTCGCAGCCGGCAATGTCTTCGCGTACTCGGCTACCTTTGCCGGGTCGCTATTCTGCGCTGCCAGTCCTGTCCCGGAGACGACGAGGAGCAACGCCCACAGAGCGCTTTCTATTCTCTTCATGAAAGTCCTTTGCTTGAGCATAAATGGAACGCCACTACACGAGCTGCTCTCGTCCGCCACAAAATTCGCGTCGTCATTCTGGCGAAGCCACAATCTCCGTAGTTCGTGGTTGCTGCTCAGTTGTCAGAGGGACGGAATGTGGTGACCCAGGCAGGAGTCCTGACGGATACCGCCAGGAGATAGTGGTGAAGTGGTGACCCAGGCAGGAGTCCAACCTGCGACCTTCGCGTTAGGAGTGCGCTGCTCTATGCAACTGAGCTACTGGGCCACTTCGATCAGTTTACCCCGAACGGGATTTCACGCGGATTAAACTCCACCGCCAATCCCTGCTACTCTGGAGCGCGAGAACGTCTCGCCGCGCAACACTCGTTCGAGGCTAGAGACCAACAGGAGATTTGACCATGTCCATTTCGAAAACACTTCGGCTCGCCGCATCCATCGCTCTACTGACGGGCCTGGCCCAAGCCGCTCCCACCCCGCCGGAAATCCTCATCGTCGACGCGAAGTCCCAGCCCGAGAGCCTCACCGTCGCACCTGGCGGGATCCTGATCGTCGGCAGTGCCAGCACCCCCTTCATCTACAAGGTGCGCCCCGGCCAGACCACCGCCGAGAAGTTCTTCGACGCCAGCGCCGAACCCGCCGGCACATTCTTCTTCGGCATGCTCGCCGACGCCGCCACCAACACCCTCTGGGCGTGCCAGCTTACGCCGGTGCCGGACGCCACCCCGGTCAAGCGCCACACCGCTCTGCGCAGCTTCGACCTCACCACCGGAGCCCCCAAACTCCGCTGGAACCTGCCCGGCGACAACAGTACCTGCAACGACTTCACCATTGGCCCCGACAAGGCGCTCTACATCAGCGACACCGCCAACAGCAAGATCTACAAGCTCCCGGCAGGTGCCTCCTCAGCCGACCTCTTCCTCGAAGATCGCGCCCTCTACGGCATCGACGGCATCACCTTCCTCGACGGCATTCTCTACGTCAACAATGTCTTCTCGAACAATCTCTACCGCATCCCTATCGATGCCGCGGGCAAAGCCGGAGCCCCGGTGGATATCTGGATGGATCAGCCCGTCAAGGGACCCGACGGCATGCGCGCCTTCCACGGCAAGCTCCTGGTCGCGGAGAACGGCAGCGGCAAGATCTCCGTCATCACCGTCCACGGCGACAAGGCCAGCGTCATGGTCATCAAGGAAGGCCTCAAAACCCCAACCGCAGTAGAACCGGCAGGCGACACCCTCTGGATCGCCGAACGCGGAGCAGGCAAAGCAGTCTCCATGGCCATGCCAGCCTGGTAGACTGCCCCCCTGCCCAAAATCGTGTAAAGTCCGGACAGATAAGGACTTAGATCAGGATTTTACGCCGAAGTACGCGCCTAGGTCCTTTGCTTTCTTCCACATATCCGTAAAGTCCGGACAGATAAGGACTTAGCCTCACCAGGGGACGCACTTTATTGAGGGGTAGTGCAGGGTCTGGGTGCTGATTAACCGCTTATTATTCAAGAAGTTGCAGCATGGGAAGGGTAGAATCACTGCCTGGAATCGGTGGTCCACCGCCCCCGTAACCAGCTTATTCGAATCGTTCGTTGTCGTGTCTCTCTGACGCTAGTTCCTCCCGCCGGAGGTCGTCCAACATTGCCCTCAACTTCTCCCGCTCAGCTCGTGCGAATTCTGCCAGCTTGAGATCGGCATGGTCTTCCAACACGTCGAGCAACTTCGCGTTGGCCTCCCACGATACCGACCGCGGACCAGACCAACTCATAGGGCGAAAATGATAGATGTACTGTTTCAGAACTTCTATTTTGTCAGGGGAGCTCTCTAGTAAAGCGAGGGCAAGCTCTTTCCAGTGGCGCAGGTCCGAATTGTGGTTCGGTTTGAATGGGCATAGCCCTGCTGCAATCAAGGGATATCGAATCGCACGATCTTCATCGCACCAGGCAAGCAGGATCGATTGAGGTACGCGATCCAATGGCGAGCCAATTATCTCGTCGTGATCGAAGAAGCCCGGCCTTCCATCTTCATCCCCTACCCGTCCGGAAGCAAAAATTCGATTCAGTACGGTGCTAGGCTGCGCCGCCAGAAGTGCCCCGAGAATTCGATTCTCTTCCATGACGCCGAGGTGGTACATCGAGTGCGACAGTCTAAGGCGATCAAGAAGCTTTTCGACTGAAGAGACTCCGTCAGGAAATCCTAGACACGCTTCAATCACCTCCTGAAGTTCGTGAGCCTCGCGATTCATTCGGTGATCGAACTGGCAGGCTTCCACAACCAACCGGCCAGCCGCTGTCACTTCTGGTGGCAGAACTTTATTGTTATGCCGTAGCTGGTTGATCCGCATCCACACCATATTCAGAGCGATGTCGAACCCGTTTGGTAGAACTAAGATCATCGGGACGAGTTCCAATATAGCGGTGTCGTCTAGCCTGCTCGACCAGCCGAGCCCACGGTACTGCTCC
>JANXWZ010000087.1 GCA_025350865.1 Rhodanobacteraceae bacterium | reverse complement strand
TGGCACTGACGGATGTGCTTCCTGAAGCCGTGTTGAATTGACCTGAAACGCTATAGTCCGATTGTGTTTGGTCCATTCGCCGCGCATGATCGATGAACCGCTCCATGTCTCTCTCTGAGTTTACGTGCTTCTGGTCCGCTCGGGCTGCTTCAACTTGGAGATTCAACGCTTCTTCAGTCGCCTTTTTGGAGACCTCGCTCAGCTGCTCGGGCGTTAGGTGCTTGATCGCATGCTTCAACAACTGCTCAGACGTTGTGAGCTCAGCCGAATCAA
The DNA here is from genome assembly GCA_025350865.1 of Rhodanobacteraceae bacterium. Classification (GTDB taxonomy): domain Bacteria; phylum Acidobacteriota; class Terriglobia; order Terriglobales; family Acidobacteriaceae; genus Edaphobacter. The sequence continues at coordinate 3,326 of JANXWZ010000087.1, read as the reverse complement.
TCGTTCGACCAGCCAAAATTTCTGATTTCCTATCATCCATCCGGTTGCCTCGCTTCACGTTGAGTGTAATCAATCCATAGGGTAACTCGATTCTGTGTGACACCGTGCCGCGCGGCGTTGTCGCCACCAGCCGCTCAATCTGAGCGAACTCTTCGTCCAGCCGCGAAACCGCCAAAACCATCGCAGAGGCTTCAGCGCCAGCCATCAGAGAAGTTGCAGCCTGACTGTCGGCGTGACTTAGCCAACCTAGTCGCGCTTCCAGTTCGGCGGGCAGGTTTAGGCAATATGCCTTTGATATCAACCGCTGAACAAGCGGCTTGACAGTCTCGCGAATATTGGCCGTTGTGACATCAAGAGTCCAGTTCTCCGGCTGACGATACCTTTCTCTAAGCTTTCGAAGCAGGTCGTACTTTACACTCGTCCCAAGAAACGGAGGAAGAGTTTGCAATAATCTTTCAGTCGTCTGAGCCGACATTCGGGTGCTGCCTGTACGCCATTTCATAACTGCTTTTTCGGCGTAGCTTCGCGCGCCGCTGCCGAACTGGCGTTCATAATGAAAGAAAAAGTTTAGGAGTTGATTCTTGGAAAGCCCAAAGAAAGCATCACGCACATCTTCGTCCACACCGCCAAGTTCACGAGCCTGCTTTTGGAGCCGTGACTCTTGCCAAGCGGACCAGTTCCTGGAGCGGTATGAATTTTGATAAGCCATTTACCAAAGGGTCCTTGCTGGTAGTTGTAGGTGCGATTCTCATTGCTGGAACTTTGTCTCTATCCAGCAGTCACTCAGGAAGCGTAAATCCTAAAGACGTGCAAGGGAACGCAGAAAACGTAGCGTTCTTTTCTCCAAAGGAAAACCTCGAAACTGAAGACCTCAGATTGCTAAACTCGGCTGCATCAACAATCGACATCGCCATGTACTCGTTTACGGACCTCAGAATCGAAGAAGCCCTTGCCGAAGCAGCTCACCGTGGAGTGAAGATAAGACTCTATCGGGACGGGCTACAGTCAGCCAACGAGGAATCTCGTGCGTTGCGGAACGGCAGCAGATCCACTACGGAGTTGCTTCGTGGAATTTCGAATGTTGAAATCAAAATCAAACCGAGTAGCCAGAGTATGCACCTGAAGGCGTTTTGCATAGACAAAAGGCTACTGAGAACGGGGTCGGCGAACTGGTCACCACAAGGTGAGACGAGACAAGATAACGACCTTTACGTCATCACAAACCAGATCTCAATTGGTAGGTTTGACGATGATTTTGAAAGCCTTTGGGATCGACTAGGAAACAAAATACCGTGAACCGTGAGCGGCAAAGCCTCCCAGTGGCGGTTGGTTGTCATACACCGAAACTGACGGTAACTTGCCATCCTGCTACTCCGTCACCACCCATTCCCGTCCCTCAAAGCGCCCCACCGTCTTAGTCCCATCCGCTTCTTCCCGAATAAACATATGAGCCTGTTCCGGATGAGCCCAGTATCTGGGAAACTCATGCGTCTTCAAATAGTCTTGCAATCTGGCCCTCCCTGCCGGGGAATCAACATCATCAAGCCGCGCCAGCAAGTCTGCCATCGATGTCCGTTGAATCAGATTCGCGATCTGCCCGCCGGTCAGGATCAATTCCATTTGCTTACCCAAACTTGCCCAGAACTCCACCTGTCCCGCAATCGACCGTTGCATCGCCTCTCCCGCGATCCGAGCCTCCATCACCAAAGCATCCGAAAGCTTTACCGGCTGTCCCATTCCATCACCTCTCGGCATCAGGGTAGCATATTGCTACCCCGCCATCAACGCCATCAATTCACTTGTTGAAACTCCGCGAAAGGCCTCCTATTGCCGCCAAATGGAGAAATCTATGCCCACCGTCCCACCGCTAGACATGGAAAAGCTGCAAGCCTTCATGGGCCGCGCCGTAGGCGACATGGGCGCCGGTCTCCACGCCGTCCTCATCCTGCTCGGCGACCGCCTCGGCCTCTACAAAGCCATGGCCGACAGCCTCCCCGTCACCTCCGCCGAGCTCGCCGCCCGCACTGGCACCAATGAGCGCTACGTCCGCGAATGGTTGAAAGCCAACGCCGCCAGCGGCTACGTCACCTACGATCCCGCCACCGAATCCTTCACCCTGCCGCCCGAGCAGGCCCTCGCCCTCGCCATCGAAAATAGCCCGGCGTTCCTCCCCGGAGCCTTCCAGATCATCTCCTCCTGCTTCCACGACGCGCACAAAATCGAAGAAGCCTTCCGCACCGGCAAGGGCGTCGGCTGGCACGAGCACCACCACGACCTCTTCCACGGCACCGAGCGATTCTTCCGCCCCGGCTACATCGCCAACCTCTGCTCCAGCTGGATTCCCGCGCTCGACGGCGTCGCCGCCAAGCTCGTCTCCGGACCCAAAGTGGCGGACATCGGCTGCGGCCTCGGAGCCAGCACCATCCTCATGGCCCGCGAATACCCGAACTCCGAGTTCTTCGGCTTCGATTACCACGCCGGCTCCATCGACCTCGCCAAAGCCGCCGCCCAGCGTGAAGGCGTCGGCGACCGCGTCACCTTCCAGGTCGCCTCCGCCAAGGCCTACCCCGGCAAAGACTACGACTTCGTCGCCTTCTTCGACTGCCTCCACGACATGGGCGACCCCCGGGGCGCAGCCGAGTACGTCCGTTCCACCCTCAAGCCCGACGGCACCTGGATGATCGTCGAGCCCTTCGCCGAAGACGCCACCGAAGGCAATCTCAACCCCGTCGGCCGCGTCTTCTATTCCGCCTCCACCATGCTCTGCGTCCCGGCTTCAATGTCGCAGGAGGTTGGTGCCGCATTAGGCGCACAAGCCGGCGAAGCCCGCATCCGCGACGTAGTCACCTCCGGTGGCTTCGAGCATTTCCGCCGCGCCACGCAAACCCCCTTCAACCTCGTCTTCGAGGCCCGGCCCTAACTCCCGGCTTTTCGCGGCGGACCATCCGCATCGCCGAGGTCTCCCCGGTGCCACGGTCGTTTTACCGAGTAGACCGGCGTCGCAGTAACCGTTTCTTTAGCCACGGAGAGCAGCTTGCGCCGCATCAGCCAGGAGATCGCCGCCTGCGACGCGGATCGTGACAGCCCCGTATTTTCAGCGAGCGTCGCATAACTGATCGCAACCGGATCACCCGACTTTTGCTGCTCCGCATACAACCAGAAATAGACCAGAAAGGCAGCGGGCTTATGATCGTGGCCCACCAGATCGCGCAGCAGCGTCTCGTGAATGTAAGGGTCGAGGATCAGGTTGCGTCGCATTCGCTATACCTCTCATTGGTATAGCACTGAATGGGACATTGTGTCCGCGCGGCACACCTTTTAGGCTC
>JANXWZ010000071.1 GCA_025350865.1 Rhodanobacteraceae bacterium | reverse complement strand
GAACCCGGTCAGAGATAGCAGCCGCAGTCCGTTGTACCAGGTGATGCTGGTGCTGCAGAACCTGCCGCCGCAGCAGGCGCGGATGGCGGGGCTGGAGTTGAGCGGGTTCGGTTCGGCGAGCGAGACGTCGCAGATGGATCTTCTGCTGAACCTGGTGGAGGGCCCGCAGGGGATCACGGCGACGGTGATCTACAACACGGATCTGTATGAAGCCGGAACCATGGAACGGATGTTGGGCCACTACGAACGCGTGCTCGAAGGCGTGGTGGAGAACGCGCAGGTGGCCGTGTCAAGCATTGACATCCTGTCGAGTGCCGAACGCGCCAAATTGCTGCTGGATTTCAACGAAACGCGCGCGGATTTTAGAAGTGTTTGCCTGCACGAATTGGTAGCAGAACAGGCGTTGAGGACACCGGATGCCATTGCCATAGTCGACGGGACGGAGCGAATATCCTATGAGGTATTGGATCGCCGCGCGAACCGAGTGGCGACGGAATTGATCCATCGGGGCGTGGTCCCGGATACGCTGGTGGGAATCTACTTTCAGCGCTCGACAGCGATGCTGGTGGCCATACTCGCGGTGCTAAAGGCCGGTGGCGCCTACGTACCGTTGGACCCGAATTATCCCGAGGAGCGGATCGCCCACATCCTTGAAGGCGCGAACGCAATGTTGATTCTTTCGGTTTCGTCGCTTGCATCGAAGTTGCCGGGTGAGACGCCCTGGATGGCATTGGAAGAGGCCGACCGCCAACCGGATGATCAGCCGTTGGTTGCGGTCCAGGAGCGCCATCTTGCATACGTGCTATTCACTTCCGGATCGACAGGAAGGCCTAAAGGGGTGGCCATCGAGCATCGCAGTGCGGCAACTTTTGTTCAGTGGGCCTTGTCGGCCTTTAGCCCACAGCAGCTTTCTGGAGTTCTGTTATCGACTTCTGTGTGCTTCGATCTTTCCGTGTTTGAGATATTTGCACCGCTCGCGGTTGGCGGCAAGATTGTCCTGAGTGAAAACGCGCTCCATCTTCCGACGCTGGCGGCTCGGTCGGAAGTAACGCTGATCAATACCGTTCCGTCTGCAATTGCGGAACTCGTGCGGTCTGGGGGCGTACCCAGCAACGTGCAGACGGTGAACCTTGCCGGCGAGGCCCTATCACGCGATCTGGTGGATCAGATCTATCGCAAGACAAGTGTGCAACAGGTCTTCAACTTGTACGGGCCGACTGAAGATACGACATATTCGACCTATACGCTTGTTCCCCGCGATAGCGCGGTGACGGTGGGGCGGCCAATTGCCAATACCGAAGCGTTGATCCTAAACGCGGCCTTTCAGCTGCAGCCGGTTGGGGTTCCGGGCGAACTATATCTGGCCGGGGACGGCCTTGCGAGGGGATACCTTGGCCGCCCGGATCTGACGTCGGAGCGATTCCTGCCTCATCCGTATTCGTCCGACCCGAACGCCCGGATGTACAAGACCGGCGATCTCTGCAAGTGGCTGCCAAATGGCGAGATCGAATATATGGGCCGCCTCGACCACCAGGTCAAGGTCCGCGGTTTCCGAATTGAGCTGGGAGAGATTGAAATCAATCTTCGGCGTCATCCTGGCGTGACCGAGTGCGTGGTGATCGCGCGTGAGGATACGCCGGGCGACAAGCGGCTGGTCGCTTACCTTGTCTCGGACCCTCCGATCGATCGTCTTGCACTTCGTGCGCGGCTGAAGGAATCGCTGCCAGACTATATGGTTCCGTCTACATTCGTCGAACTGGGCCGTATGCCTCTAACGCCTAATGGAAAACTGGACCGGTCACGCCTGCCTGCTCCCGCAGCGGATACCACCCACGACGACGTCGGCCACGAACCCTGGACGTTTATGGAGGTTCTGCTCGCCGAGATATGGAAGGATGTCCTGAAGATTCAGTTCGTCAACACAGGAGACGATTTCTTCGAACTCGGCGGGCACTCGTTGCTGGCGGCGTCGATGATCAACAAGTTGAGCGAGTCGCTCGGTTATGCGGTTCGATTGTCGGCGTTATTTGAGGCGCCTACGTTGGGCGCACTGGCTGTGGCAGCGGAGAATCAGGGTATCGTTCAGGACCAGGTGACGGCGATTGTCCCGATCCATCCGCAGGGAAGAAAGCCGGCACTCTTCTGCGTGTCGCGACCTAACGTGAATTCGCTGGGCTTTATCTTCCTGTCTCGGGCGCTGTCAGGCGATCTCCCGGTCTACGGTTTGCAATCGAACATGGTTAACGATGGGGTTATCGCACCCTTCACCCCGCTTGAGTATGAAGAGAAGGCTGACGAATATATTGCGGAGATGCTTGCGATTCAGCCGGTGGGGCCTTACTTCCTGACCGGCTTCTGCGAGGGTGCGCACATTGCGTTTGAGATGGCTCGGAAGCTGGAGGCGATGGGTCTGGAAGTGGGCAAGCTGTTCATCCTCGATGTGTGGCCGGTTGAGAACACGGTGGATCGCAACCGCTTCATGCTCTACAAGTACATGCGCTTGTTTCGGAAGTATATGAGAGCGATGCAGCGGCGTCGGCTTGCGCCGGATCTTCGTCAGCGGCAGGATATGTTGCTATCGACGCGTCGACCGTTCATCGATAGCAAGCTGCTTGCCGATCCTGAGGCGCGGAAGCTTCTGACGAAGCGCATTGAGAGCCGCTACTGGCCGGGGCCGGACTTCCAGCCAACGATGTATAACGGAAACGTTGTTGTGTTCCGCGTGGCCAAGCAGCTCTTTTATCGGATACAGGATGAGTCGCTGGGATGGGCTTCGCGGGTGCGTGGGTCGGTCGAGATTGTGCGTGTTCCGGGAACGCATGGGCTGATCCTGCGCGAACCGGGCGTCAGTGTTGTTGCCCACGAGCTTGAGGCGCGCATCGACGAGTATCTTGGCAACAAGATGAGCGATGCTCTGATCGAGGCTCACCAGGGCTAACCCTGTACCCCCCCCGTGCCAAAATTGGCGTAAAGTCCGGACAGATAAGGACTTAGATTGAGACTTGTCAGGTTTGGATTACAGCATTCCGGGGGGCACTTTTTCTTGTTTCAGATGTTCGTGCAAGTGCCTTGGAATGTGTTATTTAAGGGGATTGAGAAGACGGTTTTCACGGACGGAATTGGGGCACACCGCTATGAAAGGCAAATACGGAGATTCTGGCTTTGCCAGAATGACGGCAGTGGTTACTTGACGGCAGTGGTTGCTTGACGGCAGTGGTTG
>JANXWZ010000067.1 GCA_025350865.1 Rhodanobacteraceae bacterium | reverse complement strand
GAATCTGGAGATGAGCCACGTCGAAATCGCTCCCGCCACACCCGACGCCCGCCCGTCCTTCGTCCTCGAAGCCATCGACCGCGCCGACTTCCTCGCCTGCACCGCTCCCACTGGCCCGGCCTTCGCCTTCCATCATTCGACGGACGTCCGCATCCATCTCAGCCGCGCCGCCGCCGACACCGTTCTCGCCACCGCCGACGGCCAAACCGCGTAGCCCTCAATCCCGTTTCCGTCCCCAGAAGTTCACGTCCCCAAGAGTTCACGTCATTCTGGCGCAGCCAGAATCTCCGTATTTGTCGTGCTCCTGCTCGCCGAAGCGCTCCCAAACTTCGGCACAAATGCATAATTGTTGCCCCCCACGGAACTCCGTGTAACTATCGGACGTAGCTTTCGACAGACACCACGCGTCCCCCTAGGAGACCCCGCTCATGCACTACACAATCTCACGCAACGGCCAGACGTATGGGCCATACACGCTCGACGATCTACAACGCTACGTCGCCAGCGGCAACGTGCTCCCCACCGACATGGCCAAGAGTGAAGAGATGGTGGACTGGGTCCCAGTCTCGCAACTGCTCGCTCCAAACCCAATCGCCGCACAGCCGCCCGCCGATCCCGGCTTCAGCAGCCCCGGCTATGCCAATCCTGCGTACTCGAATGTCAATCCAAATCCGGCATACGGCCAGCCAAACCCGGTCGCCGCGTCGCCCTATCAGGACCCGCCCAACATCAACTGGGGACTGCTGCTCCTGCTGGATGTGATCACTTGCACGCTCTTCCAATGGGTCTGGAACCTGATCATCGCGGCTTGGTTGAAGCGTGTGCAGCCCAATGCCACCTCGCTCTATTACTACCTGGGCGCGGCCGTCCTCACCCTTATTCAGATCGCCGTTGCCGTGCCGCACGGCATGCACCAGACCTTTGGCGGGGGGATTCACACCAGCTATGACCCCGTCAGCGGAATCATCGGCCTGTGCGTCTGGGTGGTCCGGCTCATCGCTCGCTATAGCCAGCGCGCGTCCCTCGAGGAACACTTCAACACAGTCGAACCAGTGGGTCTGCAACTCAACCCCGTGATGACCTTCTTCTTCGGCGGCATCTACTTCCAGTATCACCTCAACCGCATCAACCAGATGAAGCAGGGGGCACGCTTCGGAGCCGGTCGTTCGTTCTAAGTCATCAACGTTGGCACACAACAAAGCCCCGTCCATGACCGGGGCTTTGTTGGTTTGTTGGGCGCATCTTGAAATGCAAAGCTAGCTGGCTGATGACACGTGCTATCGCAACTATGATTCTAAGGACTACAAATGAAAAACAGCTCATACGACGGCCGAATCGCTACGAGCCTTCGCTACGAAACCGTTCCTCAGGTTTGCCGATAAGTTTGGAATCGACGAAGGGGCACTCTGGAAGACATTGCAGAGTCCCTGCGATGCCGACCTTGGAGGCGGAGTCTTCAAGTATCGCCTGGCCCGAGAGGGAAAGCTAAACCGCCACACAGGCAAAGGAGGACATGATGGCAACTGAAAAGAAGTCGCTCAAACCACAGGCGGATAAACCGAGAAACGCGCGAACCCAAAGAGCGCGTCGTGCGGATACACCCAGAGCCTATCGCAGCCCTGCTTTCGCTGCCATTCATGAAGGAATGGCGGACCTTCATCACGCGGGCCTGGTCGACGCGACAACGATGCGTGAGTTCGATGTGACCTGCCTAACGCCGGTATTGACTCTTTCACCAAGCGCCATTCGGCGGATTCGCAAAAAGGCGTCGATCAGTCAATCGGTTTTTGCGTTGCATCTCAATGTGACGACCGGGGTCGTGAGCAAATGGGAGCGCGGAGAGAAGCAACCCCGCGGGCCGGCAGCCAAATTACTCACCTTGGCCGCAAAAAACGGCATTGCAGCGATCGCGTAGAGGCCAAGTCCAAAAAATCCGCCCCTTTGGCTACGAACCAAAGAGGCGGAACTCTTACGGACTTACGAAAGCTTAGCTGTTGATTGCGATCGGCTCGTTGGCAGCCAGCGCCGCATTGACCGTCTTGGTCTCGGCACCGGGCTTGCGGATGTCGATGCCGCCCTTGAAGAACGCGCCGTCCTCGATCGAGATGCGCGCTGCGATCACGTCGCCGGTCAGCGAGCCTTCGCTGCGGATGTCCACGCGGTCGGAAGCCTGGCAATTGCCGCGAACCTTGCCCAGAACCACAATTTCGCGAGCGACGATGTTGGCCGCCACCTGGCCATTGCGGCCAATGGTGACGCGGTTCCCAGGCAGGTTGATCGCGCCCTCTACCTTGCCGTCGATGTACAGTGATTCGGAGCCCGAGACCTCGCCCTTAACGATCAGGGACTTGCCAATGGTGGCCTGTTCTCCGGCTGGTACGGCCGCGGCCGCTGCGGTAGGACGGGCCGCTGAACTCGAATCGAAGCTCGTCGTGGGTGCCACAGCGGGACGCTGCGGTTCGGGGGTGGGAGGGGTGCTGTTTCCGGGTTGGTTAGGCTTCCACATAATCTCTCAGTTCCTTCCTTGGTTAGTCGAGGGCGAATGGTGCCTGCGCTCGAGGAATCGCCGCGCCGGTCTTGAATTCGTGCGCATCCGGCAGTTCTTTCAAACGATACTACTTTGACTCTATGCTGCACTCTTGAAAACCGGTGCATCGCCGTCCCTTCGCCTTAGACTCCCCGGGGGAACCTAAGTTGCCATCAGTGCCATTCCCCCAAACCGGAAGACTGCCCGAAAGCGGTGAGGTGTGGTGCCTCGAACGGCTCGTTGTCCGCGCTGTTCGCGGCAAATCGTTTAAATCCCTTGCGTTTCAATCGCTGGAACCCCTAGTCTGCCGGAATGCAGACCTTCCGCTTCGCTCTTGTGCCTCTGCTGCTGTTCAGCGTCGTTTCCCTTCATCCTCAGACCCCTGCAGCCAAACCGGCCAAACCGCCGAAGACGCACGCCGTCTCGCTTGGCGCGATACGCAGGGTGCCCTACACGCCCCCGGACGTCGACGCCGCCGACAAATCCGAAGATACGACGATCATCAAGATTCGGCCGCTGCTGGTCGACGGATTCCAGCGCGAATGGACCATGGGCGACATCCACGAGGTCACAGACCGCAGCTTCGCCATTCGCCGCGTAATGCGCATCAACGACTCGGTCCCAGCCGAGCGGGAGCCGCATTGGACGTGGGAACCGGGGCCGTGGCTGCTTGTCGATCGAGTGACAGGGCATGTCGCCGCGCTGCATCTGGCCGATTTCGACGCCGCCGTGTCGAATGTTGTGTGGTATCGCGACTACGCGGCATACTGTGGCATTGGGACTACGGCTAAAGGTGGGTTGTTTGTGATCGTTGCGCAACTTGGAGTGCGGCGGGCGGTCGTCCAGAAGCAGATTGGTGCCTGGCCGCAGGCGAATCACTTTATCCCGGTATGCCAGCCAGCCGAGTGGCAGCGTCTGCCGACCCGCGTAACGCTCAAGCCCACCGGCGGGGACGCCCTCACCTTCGATGTGGTCGGCACCACGTCGCTGATTGAAGACGGCGATCCCAGCGAGCCGTAAGTTCAAGAAAAGAAAGCCGGAAGCCAATTCGGCTCCCGGCCTGTGAGCGAAACCCGCTCCCTGGCGGTTCGCTTCAGCTCTTACCGGCGGTCGCGATAATCGTCCCGGTCGCGGCGGTCGAAGTCGCGGCCACGGTCGAAGTCGCGGTGATGTTCGAAATACTCACGACGCTCCCAATCGCGGCGGCGTTCCATGGCTTCGTGGCGCTCGCGATCATAATCCCGGCCGTAATAGCCATATTGCTGATTGCCATAACCGTATTGCGGATTGCTATATCCATTGCCGTAGTAGGCAACCGGAGGACCGACGCGGACACCGAAACTTACCTGGGCTTCGGCCTTCGTCGGAGCGGCAACCACAATCGCCGCCGCGACCAAACCAACCGTGAACATCTTTGCGACCATCGCTTTTACGTTTGTGATTTTCATGACATCCTCCAATTACTTTCTTCGGGCTGCTTCTCTTACACCGTGCATTGAACTGAACACCCATTCAGTCGCATTCGTTGCGCGCAACCTTTCGCCGAATCTGGGTTGTTCAGCGCGGGGGCGGACTGTTGTTCTGTTAGGGGAGTTCGGCGTCCAGGAACGCGGTGCCCTGGGCATCCTTGTGGCTTACGGCAGGGGCGATTCCATTGAGCGGCCACGCGATATTGAGGGTCGGATCGTCCCAGCGGATTGCGCGTTCGCCGGCCGGATAGTAGAGGGCAGTGGTCTTATAGAGGACCTCCGCCGTCTCCGACAGGACCAGGAATCCATGAGCGAACCCTTCTGGAATCCACAGCATTTCGAGTTCACCGGTGTCGGTGCGCGGTCGCAGGTGAAAGGCGGCGTGGCGGCCAAAGTCGGGTGAATCGCGGCGCAGGTCGACCGCGACGTCGCAGATGTGGCCGGCGAGGACGCGCACTAGTTTGCCTTGTGGTTTGCCGAGCTGGTAGTGCAGGCCGCGGAGTACGCCTTTGGCCGAAACCGACTGATTATCCTGCACGAAGTGCGTCGGCAGGCCCACCGCAGCAAACTTCTCCGCGTTGAAGACCTCAGCGAACCAACCGCGGTCGTCGCCGAAGCGGCGGGGGCGTAGGATTTTGATGTCACGCAACGCAGTATCAATGACTTGCATCTGTGTATGGTAGCTGAGTGGATTGTTCCCAATTTGGATTTCCAGGTTCGGGTTTGGTGTTCATCGCAGCGATTGAACAAGTAAGATATTCAAAAGAAACAAGGTTGCGGTATTCTTGCGGCTGTACGCGAGCCTTGCTGTTGCCGTGTCCTACCTCCGAGCCTGAACGGCATCGACGCCATACAGTCCGGGAGACAAGAGACTGGGGTTCGGTGAATCCAACAAAATCCGGTGAAGCCAACGCAATCCGGTGAAGCCAAACGGGGAAGGGTGACGATTCAATGACTCGATGCAGTCGGCTTGGATTTTTCCACGGGCAATCGGATTCGAATCAAATCGCGGTGAACCTAGCGATAGCCCTCGGAGGCACGACGAATGCAGCATGATTCGCAATCGTCCGACACCCGGGCCACGGAATCAATTGTCGACAAATCCATCTTGAGTGACTTCCCGGCAGCGTCCGGTCGCAGCCAGTCTTTTGGCGGTGCGGCGTACCGACGCTCGCTGTCCGAGCCGTCCAGCCTGTTCCGATACCACGTCATCAAGCGCGCCGTTGACATTCTTCTGGTGATCCTGTCGATCCCGATCCTTATCCCTGTCTTGTTCGTTGTGGGGATGATGGTGAAACTGACATCTCCCGGACCGGCTTTTTTCTCCCATCGCCGCATCTGCCGCGATGGTGCGTTCTTTTCGATGTGGAAGTTCCGCACGATGTGCGTCAACTCCTCGGACGTCCTGGAGCAATACCTGTCGAAGCATCCGAAGGCACGGGCGGAGTGGGCGAAATCGCACAAGCTGCGCCACGACCCGCGGATTACGCCGGTCGGGCTGCTTCTGCGGCGCTTCAGCCTGGATGAATTGCCGCAGGTTTGGAATGTGCTGCGCGGCCAGATGAGCTTGGTCGGGCCGCGCCCCATCGTTGCGGCCGAGGTGGAGAAGTACGCCGACTGCTTCGAATACTATTGCCGGGTGAAGCCCGGAATTACGGGCCTTTGGCAGGTTTCCGGGCGCAGCAAGCTGACCTATGATGAACGTGTTGCGCTGGATCGCCGGTATGTGAAGACGTGGTCTTTGTTTTTTGATGTGAAGATTCTTCTGTCGACGTTCAAGTCGGTGGTGAACCGCGATGGGGCGTATTAGGGCGTTGGTGTAGGCATTGGGGTAAAAGCCCCGATTCATGGTTATGGATGGGATTGGGTCGCGCCGACAGCCTTCGGATTCTCGCCGGGTACCACCCCGAGCGAATTTCGCGAAGGTTTGTGGCCCTAGAAGGACAAATACGGAGATTCTAGCTGCGCCAGAATGACGTCGGTGGTTGATTTGGCTGCGTCGGTGGTTGGTTTGGCTATGTCGGTGATTGGTTTGGCTGTGTCGGTGGTTGGTGGACTGTATAGCAACTAGAATAGCGTGATGCGGCGAGGCAGTCGGAAGAACAGGATTCTCGATTATTGGGTGGGAATCCCGCTGCTGAATGGTCTGGCGACGCTGCGCATCAGGCGGCGGAAACTCCCGGAAACCATCAGGAAATTAGGTGTGATGTGTTCGCCTGCGCTGGGGGACACGCTGCTGTTTTCGGGCGCGTTGCGCGATCTGCGGCGGCATTATGGGAATCAGACTGAGATCGTTCACTTCTGCATGAGGCAAAATCTCGCGGCGGCGGAGATCATTCCGGGTGCGGGGCGGCGTGTGGTGATCGACCTTACCAATCCGTCTGCGACCATTACGCAGATGCGACGCGAAAAGTTGGATGCGATGTTCGATTTCTCATCGTGGCAGCGGCTGACGGCGTTCTACACGATGATGTCCGGCGCGAAGTTTACCGCTGGCTTTACGACGGCGGGGCAGTCTCGCGGACGTGGCTACGACTTGCAGGTGGTGCATCGCGATGACCTGCATGAGGTGGAAAACTTTCGGGCGATCCTGAAGGCGCTGCACATTCAAAGTGATTTGCCGCCGAGTGTTCGCATACCCGAGACCGTGGAGGCGATTCCTCTGGCCGGAGCGAAGGAAATTGTTGCATTCCATCTGTGGGCGTCCGGGCAGCGGAGCTGGTTGCGCGAATGGCCCGAGGATCGCTGGATTGAGCTGGCGAAGCGTCTTGCGCGGCATGAAACGGTCTTCGCCATTACCGGAGCGCCGTCCGATATGGTTCGGACGGCTCCTTTTCTCGACAAGATGCACGCGGCGGGATTGCAGGCGGTTTCGTTTGTTGGGGAGGATGGTTTTGCTACGCTGGCCCGGTTGTTGCAGCGGGCCCGTGTGGTGGTCAGCGTTAACACTGGAGTGATGCATCTTGCGGCGATTGTGGGTGCGCCGACGGTATCGATCAACGGGCCGAACCGCAATGGACGCTGGGGTCCGGTGGGTCCGCGGGCGATTGGCGTGGAGGCTCCGGGCGAGGGTTGCGGCTACCTTCATCTTGGCTTCAACTTCGACGGCCAGGCGACGGACTGCATGGAGCGGATTACAGTGGATATGATTGCCGATGCGGCAGAGAAAGTGCAGACACTTTGATGGATAGCATGCGCGATATGCTGCGGAAGAATCTCGGTCGCAGTCTTGAAACGCTGCCGACGGCTGACCGGCTGACGGCGGCGTGGCCGGTTGCCTGCGGCAAGGCGATGGCGGCGCGGGGTGAGATTGTCGGCTTCGAGAATGGGGTTGTCGAGGTCCAGGTGGAGAACGCCTTGTGGCTGGATCAGATGCGGTCGATGGGCGCCGTGCTGGAACGCGAATTGGCGAAGATCGCGGGAGTGAAGATCGCCGGGATACACTTTGAAGTGAAAAAGGTTCAGCTGGAGAAGAGGGTATGAGCGCAGTTTCGGTGGAAGAGGTTCGGCGTGTCGCCGAGCTGGCTAATCTGGAGTTGACGGCTGACGAAGAGCCGCGCATGCAGCATGACCTGAACGCGATTCTGGACTACATTGCGCGATTGAGCGAAGTAGACACGACGGGCGTTGAGCCGATGGCGCAGGTAGGTGCGATGCTCGGGGTATCGACCGACTTCGACGGCGGCGCGCTGCGCGCGGATGCGGTGCGGCCGTCGATTGACCGGCGCGCAGTGATGGCGGCGGCTCCCGAATCCGATGGGCGATTCTTCAAGGTTCCGAAGGTGATTGAGAGATAGGGCTCAGGGCACAGGTGTCAAGGCTCAGGAAAGGCAAGGACTGACTTGGTTACGATTGAGGCGGCAAGGGCTGCGGTGAAGGCGGGTTCGGCGACCGAACTGGTAGAGAAGCATTATGAGCTGATCGCGGCGGAAGACGGTGCGACGGGCAAGGGGATCAACAGCTTTCTGGCGTTGAGCCGCGACCGGGCGATGGCCCAGGCTGCTCGCGTGGACGCGGGCGAGGTGACGGGCCCGCTGGCCGGTGTGCCAATCGGGATCAAGGATGTCCTGACGATGACGGGCGCCCCCGCGACGGCGGGGTCGAAGATTCTTGCGGGCTATCGTCCGCCTTATGACGCGACGGTTGTGACGAAGCTTGAGGCTGCGGGAGCGGTGCTGCTGGGCAAGATCAATTGCGATGAGTTTGCGATGGGTTCATCGAACGAGAATTCGGCTTACGGGCCGGTGAAGAATCCGCGTGCGCTGGATCGCGTTCCGGGTGGTTCGAGCGGTGGGTCGGCGGCGGCGGTGGCGGCGGGTTTTGCGGCAGCGACGCTAGGGACCGATACGGGCGGCTCGATTCGACAGCCGGCGGCGTTTTGCGGTGTGGTGGGCGTGTTGCCGACATATGGGCGGGTGAGCCGGTTCGGGCTGATTGCGTTTGCGTCGTCGCTGGATCGGGTGGGGCCGTTTACGGCGAATGTGAGCGATGCCGCTACGATGCTGGGCGTGCTGGCGGGTCAGGATCCGTTGGATGCCACTAGTGCGGATCGTCCAGTGGATGACTATGTTGCGGCGCTGGCGAAGCCGGTTGCGGGGCTTAGGGTCGGGGTTCCGGCGGAATACTTCGGCGAGGGGTTGGATGACGATATCCGCATCGCCATCGAGAGGGTTCTGGACGGGCTGAAGGCGCAGGGTTGTGAGTTGGTGAAGGTGAGCCTGCCGCATACGAAGTACGGGATTCCGGCTTACTATGTGCTGGCAACGGCGGAGGCTTCATCGAACCTGTCGCGGATGGATGGGGTTCGGTTTGGGCCTCGGTCGAAGGATGGCTCGACCTTATCGGCGATGTACAAGAAGACTCGCGAAGAGGGCTTCGGGCCGGAGGTGAAGCGGCGGATTCTGCTTGGCACGTATGCGCTGAGCGCCGGTTATTACGACGCTTACTACCGGAAGGCGCAGCAGATTCGGACGCTGGTGACGCGCGACTTTCTTGAGGCTTACGAGAAGTGCGACGTGATGATCGGGCCGGTGACGCCTACGCCGCCGTTCAAGCTGGGCGAGAAGACGGACGATCCACTGCAGATGTATTTGGCGGACGTTTATTCGGTTGCTGCGAGCCTGGCGGGCATCTGCGGGATGTCAGTGCCGTGTGGCGAGACTCGGGATAGACTGCCGATTGGGGTGCAGGTGATGGGGCCGCACTTTGGCGAAGCGACGATGCTGCGGGTTGGGTTAGCGGTTGAGGGGATGCAGTAGATATTTCCTTTGCCTCAAAGATCCAAGGGCATCGAAGATGAAGTTTGATCCTAATCATCGCCAAAGGTGTGATGGTTGGTGATCTGTCTGCCCGTCCGAAGGTGACTGCAAGCCCTTTGATAACAGCGAGTTGAAGCACGCTGGGCGACTGATTGGGATGATCTGCGAATCGTCGTCCACTTTTTGGAAACAAAGAATTTTCTGCTTGCAAAAGAGCCGGTCCTGGGTGCATCATTCCTGAGCCTTCCCCTTGCAATTGCGCGCGTATTTCCGGGCCCGCCTGTACCCCTTTGGTAAACGTCTGACTTCTGGCTGCCGGTCCACTTGGCGTCGGTTGCGGCGTTAGTTCTGCGTGAGAGGAAATCAAATGAAAATGACTGCGGAATATTCTCAGGATTCGCTCGCACCACGATCAACTGGACGAGCATGGAAACTGCGCCACGCGTTATGTGTTTTGGCGGCAGGGGTGGTGATGTCAACCGGGTTG
>JANXWZ010000048.1 GCA_025350865.1 Rhodanobacteraceae bacterium | reverse complement strand
GCCGTCGACGTCACCTACTTCCAGTGCCTGCCCTCGCTCGACCGCCTCAGCGTGCCCATCGGCCGCCCTGTCTGGAACACGCAGATCCACATCCTCAGCGACGCCGGCCAACTCCAGCCGATTGGCGTCCCCGGCGAACTGCACATCGCCGGAATCCAGCTCGCCAAAGGCTACCTCAACCGCCCCGAGCTCACCGCCGAGCGTTTCATTGCCAACCCATTTTCATACGATCCAACCGCCCGCATGTACAAGACCGGCGACCTCTGCCGCTGGCTCCCGGACGGCGAAATTGAGTACATGGGCCGCCTCGACCATCAGGTCAAAGTTCGAGGCTTCCGCATCGAGCTCGGCGAAATCGAAGCCGCCCTCCGCACCGTACCCGCCGTCGCCGAATGCGTCGTCATCGCCCGCGAAGACGACCCCTCCGACAAGCGCCTGGTCGCCTACCTAATCGCCAAACCCGACACCGCCCTCGACACCGACAACCTCCGCCCCATCCTCGCGAAGACGCTCCCCGAGTACATGGTGCCGTCCGCCTTCGTCGTCCTCGCCGCCCTTCCGCTCTCCGCCAACGGTAAGCTCGACCGTAAAGCCCTTCCCAAACCCGAATACGCCTCTGCCCCCGGCTCCGCCACACGCCAGCCCGAAACCGAAGTCGAGCAGATGATCGTCGCCATCTGGTGCGACATCCTCAGACTCGACACTGTCTCACTCGACGACGATTTCTTCCAGCTTGGCGGCCACTCCCTCCTCGCCACCCGCGTCGTTTCCCGAGTCCGCGAGGCCTTCCACGTCGAGCTTCCCCTGCGCGACCTCTTCGAAAACCCCACTGTCGCAGCCCTCTCCATCCGCGTCGACGCCCTCCTCCGCAGCGGCCAACTCTCCACCATGCCGCGGCTCGTCCCCGTCTCCCGCGACCAGCCCCTGCCCCTCTCCTTCGCGCAACAACGCATGTGGTTCATCGACAAGCTGGAGCCCGGCAGCATCCGCTACAACGTTCCGAAGCTGGTACGTCTACGCGGCGCTCTCGATGTCCGGGTGCTACAACAGTCGCTCGACGAGGTGGTTCGCCGACATGAAGTGTTGCGAACCTCGTTCGGCACCGACGCAGGCCAGCCGATCCAGATCATCGCCCCACAACTTGACATCCCAATTCACTTTATCGATCTCTCGCATCTTGATCTGCAATCGTGCGACGCCGAATGGCAGCGATTCGCGGAAGCCGAGTCGCAACGCCCATTTGATCTGGCAACCGGACCTCTTCTTCGTGCATTTCTGCTGATGATTGCGCAGGACGATCATGTCCTTGTGCTCGTCATGCACCATATCGTCACGGAGCGGTGGTCGCAAGGTTTGTTGTGGGGCGAATTAAGCACGTTGTACGAAGCTCTGACACGGGGCCAATCCTCACCGCTCGCACCGCTTCCGATCCAGTACGCAGACTACGCGGTGTGGCAGAGGAAATGGCTTCAGGGCGAGGAGTTGGAGCGTCAGTTATCGTATTGGCGTGACAGGCTCAGCGGCGCTCCACCGTTTCTGGAACTCCCCACCGATTTTCCACGCCCTTCCGAGCCCAGGCGCGAAGGTGGAACGGTGCGCCAAGAACTAGACTGCAATCTGGTTCAAGCGCTTACAGCTTTCAGCCGGACTGAGAACGCCACGCTGTACATGACGATGCTGGCCGCGTTCAAGGTTTTGCTGATGCGTTATACGGGCCAATTGGACGTGGTCGTAGGCACGACGATCGCCGGCAGAAACCGCTCAGAGGTGGAGCTTCTGCTTGGCTTCTTCGTCAATACACTCGTGCTGCGGACAGACATGTCCGGAAATATCGGCTTCAGCGAACTTCTGCGGCGTGTGCGAGATGTATCACTCGGCGCTTACGCTCATCAGGATCTTCCCTTTGAAAAGCTGGTCGAGGAACTAAAACCCGAAAGAAATCTGGGCCGCAACCCGTTTTTCCAGGTTGCGTTCGTCCACGACCAGAGCATTCGCAAGCTGGACTTGCACAGCCTCAAAGTGGAAAACTTACCAATTCACCAAGGAAGTTCCGTCTTCGACTTGACTTGGTATGTGGTCGAGCATACCGAAGGCGTGCGCGTCTTCGTCGAATACGATACCGAGTTATTTGCAGCCGAGACTATTGATCGCATGCTCGATCATTATGTAGCACTGATTGGCCATGCTCTCCTGAATCCAAGTCAGTCCATTGAATCACTGCCGCTGCTTTCGCAAAGCGAAATCGGGCGGGAGCTCGCAAGGGGCGTCGGCGGAGAAATGCCGATTCCGCTGACGGCGTTTTTGCCATCTGCATTCGAGCGCCAAACGCAGAAAACGCCTGTGGCACTCGCCGCAGAAGATTGGAACGGTGAATCGTTCTCCTACCGTCAGTTGGACGAAGCCGCAAACAGGATCGCCCATAGATTAATGCGAAGCGGCGTCGGGTCGAATTCGATCGTCGCAATCTGTATGGAGCGTTCCGTTTGGATGGTTGCAGCGGTTTTGGGAGTCTTGAAGGCAGGAGGGGCATACCTACCGCTAGACCCTGCTTACCCTTCCGAACGCCTCAGCTTCATGATTTCCGATGCGAATCCTACAGTGTTGCTGGCCGACTCCAGCATGGCTCATCTCTCGGAGACCAGCTCTTCTCGACAGGTATTCGACGTTCGAGGTGCCTGGAGCGACTTCGCAGCCGAGCCTGCAACCTCCCCTCCCCCCATCACCGATCGCGATCAGCTTGCATACGTGATCTACACCTCAGGCTCGACGGGTCGGCCCAAAGGGGCAATGATCACGCACGGCGGTCTAGCGAATTACCTCTGCTGGGCGACTCGCGATTATCGAATGGATGATGGGTGTGGAGCCCCCGTGAACACTTCCATGAGCTTCGACGCCACAGTCACAAGCCTTTGGGCCCCGCTCATTGCTGGTGGCAAAGTGGTCCTGCTACCCGAAACGAACGTGCTCGAAGCCTTGCGAGAGGTGCTTCTTCGCGGAAACCGATTTAGTCTGCTGAAGATTACGCCCGCGCACATGGAGGCTCTCAGCCGCATCCTCCCCGCAGCGCAATGTGCAGGCCTCGCGAACGCAATCGTTGTGGGTGGCGAAGCACTGCCGCGAAGCACAATCGATTTCTGGGCCAGGCATGCACCCGAGACTCGCATCATCAACGAATATGGGCCCACCGAAACGGTCGTTGGATGCGCCGTCTTTGAAATACCTCCAGAATTCGACTGCACAGCCTCTAACGCGAGCGTGCCAATCGGCAAGGCGATTGCGAATACGAGGCTCTACATCTTGGATCGACACCTCCAGGTCGTTCCCCGGGGGGTCACGGGAGAACTCTACATTGCAGGTGCAGGAGTATGTCGTGGCTATTTAAATCGTCCGGACCTCACGGCGGAACGGTTTCTGAACGACCCCTACTCCCGCGACCCCGGCGTTCGCATGTATCGAACCGGCGATCTTTGCCGATGGCTGACGGATGGCAACCTCGAGTATCTTGGCAGGTTGGACGATCAGGTAAAGATTCGCGGCTTCCGAATCGAGCTCGGCGAGATAGAAGCCGCGCTTCGGCGGAACCCCGGAATCCGCGAGTGCAGCGTGATCGTTCGCGAGGACACGCCCGGAGACAAGCGGCTAGTAGCGTACTTCGTACCTTCGCCAGATGCGACATTGAACACGGGAGACCTCCGAACGTTCGTCGGCGAGACCCTGCCGGATTACATGGTGCCTTCGGCGTTCGTCACGCTGACATCGCTCCCGCTCTCCCCAAATGGTAAGGTCGATCGCAAGGCACTGCCAACCCCAAGCCTGGCTTCGTCGCACTGCTCGGAGAGCCGCTCGCCGGAGTCGGCCGTCCAGCAGATGATCGCAGCAATATGGTGCGATGTACTCAAACTTGATTCCGTCGTTCTCGACGACGATTTCTTCCAGCTTGGCGGACACTCGTTGCTCGCAACGCAGGTGCTCTCGCGAATCCGCACCTCGATGAACATAGAGCTTTCGCTTCGCACAATCTTTGACTCGTCCAAACTGGACGCGCTCGCAGCCCGCGCCGAAGAGGCACGCGCCGGTGCAGCGCCGATCCCTCCTATGCTCATACCGGTCTCGCGCGACCAGCTACTCCCGCTATCCTTCGCCCAGCAGCGCATGTGGCTCGTCCAGCAGATGGACCCCGAGCGCACGACCTACAGCATGCCCTCTTCGCTGCGGCTCACTGGCACTCTTAACATCCCCGCCCTCGAACACGCCCTGAACCAGATCGTCCGCCGCCATGAAGTGCTCCGCACCGTGTACCCAACCTTCGACGACGAGCCTTACCAGAGCATCCTCCCGCATCAGCCCTTTACGCTTCCCATCGTTGACGTGCAAGCCGCCCCGACGGACGAACTCGCCACCATCCAGTTGGTCGCCGCGCAGCAGGCCGCCTTACCCTTCGACCTCGCCACCGGCCCCATCTTCCGCTTCACCCTGTTGCGCCTTGGCCCCGCCGATCACGTCCTGATCACCGTCCTCCACCACATCAATACCGACGGCTGGTCCGGCGGCGTAATGGCTCGCGAAATGGCCGCACACTACGCCGCAGCCCTCGAAAACCGCGATGCCGCGCTCCCCGAACTCGCCATCCAGTACGCCGACTAC
>JANXWZ010000222.1 GCA_025350865.1 Rhodanobacteraceae bacterium | reverse complement strand
GACAATGGCTAGAGGCTCGACCATCATGGCGCCAAGGATGGTCTGCTCGGCGTGAAGCGAGGCGGGACGGTTGTCGGAATCGGGATTTACGAGACGGGGGAGAGATGCCATGGGGTCACTTTCTTTCTTTACCCAGACTACCGGGACGCAGGCCTGTGTATTGCCTCGGGGAATCTTGGAAAACGCGGGCGAGAGCAAACGTAACGGACTACAATTTTTGATTATGGGAATGGAAAAGCAACTGGCAGTACCGGACGCGGCGCAAAAAGACGCCGCCTCCTTCGAACTGATACGGGTCTGGGTGGCGCAGCAGAGTCAGCAAATTTCGCTCCGACCGGGCGTCTGGAGCGAACCCGCCGCCTGGGGCGTGATGCTCGCCGACCTTGCACGGAATATCGTTCAGGTCCACGTCGAGAATGACGAAGATCTTGATGCGGAGGCGTTTGTCGCCGCGCTGCTGGAAGGGTTCGATACCGAGATTGAATCCGTGCTAAACGAGTTTGGCGACGGGGAGACAGAGGCTGGCTAGCGGTTGTTTCGTGCTGCCGCCAGTTCCTTTGCGTCCATCCATCCCCGCAGGATGACGACTGCGGCGACCTGATCGATCACGAACTTGCGGCCTTTTTTGTCTACCCCTGCCTCATCCAGAATCTCGTGCGCGGCGACTGAACTCAGCCGCTCATCCCAAAGCTCCACCGGCAGGCCCGAGCGATGGCGTAACTCTTCGGCAAACTCTTGGACCTTAGCGGCCCATGGGCTAATGTCGCCGGACATGTGCAGCGGATTGCCCACTACGATTCTGCTGACCTCGTGCTTGCGGATCAGGCGCACGAGGCTTCGGAGGTCCTCCCCGCGGCCCTTCCGCCAGAGCGTCAGCAACGGTTGCGCCGTGATGCCGAGGCCGTCCGACAGCGCGACGCCTATGCGCACTTTGCCTACGTCCAACGCCATTACTCGTGCGACTGCCATTCCCTCAGTCTACTGTTCCACTAGAATTCAGGTTCCGGGACATGACAGATCAATCGCCACGCAAGCTCATCAACACGCCGCGACAAGTGCTCTTCGCCAGCATGGTCGGCACTACGGTCGAGTTCTTCGACTTCTACATTTATGCCACCGCCGCGGTCATCGTCTTTCCGCATCTGTTTTTTCCGGCGTCGGACCCCGCCTCATCCACACTGGCTTCGCTTGCGACCTTCGGCATCGCGTTCATTGCGCGACCCATCGGCTCCGCGCTGTTCGGGCACTTTGGAGACCGCATCGGCCGCAAACGAACTCTGGTGCTGGCCCTTTCGACGATGGGCGTCTCTACCTTCCTAATCGGAGTGCTGCCGACCTATAGCCAGATCGGCATTGTGGCACCGCTACTGCTTGCGCTCTGCCGGTTTGGGCAGGGGATCGGCCTCGGCGGCGAATGGGGCGGCGCGGTGCTGCTCGCGGTGGAAAATGCCCCGCCGAACAAGCGGGCGCTCTACGGAATGTTCCCTCAACTAGGCGCGCCGATCGGGTTTCTATTCTCCGGCGGGATCTTCCTGGTCCTCTCCCACCTGCTGACTGACAAGCAGTTCTTCAGCTTCGGTTGGCGGCTCCCGTTTCTGGCAAGCGCAGTGCTTGTGCTGCTCGGGCTCTACGTTCGACTCACAATCACCGAGACGCCGGTCTTCCAGGCTGCTATGAAGCACGAGGCGCCGGTGGGCTTCCCCATTGCAACTGTCTTCCGCCGCTACCTCCGGCCGCTTGTCGCGGGAATCCTGGTCTGCATGGCGACGTTTACGATCTTCTACCTCATGACCGTCTTTACGCTCTCGTGGGCGACGACCGCGCTGCATTACAACCGCGAGCAGTTCCTCCTCATCCAGCTCTTCGGGATTCTCTTCTTTGCCCTCACCATCCCCATCTCCGCGCTGCTGGCCGAGCGTGGCCGCCGTCCGATCATGTTCGCGGTCACCGCACTGATCGCGCTGTTCGGCCTCTTCCTTGCGCCGCTGTTTACGGCCGGTACCGCTGGGGCGGTGGCGATGATGGTCCTCGGGCTGTCGTTGATGGGCCTCACTTACGGTCCGCTGGGGACGATCGTCTCCGAGCTCTTCCCAACGCCGGTGCGCTACACGGGAAGCTCCCTCGCCTTTTCGCTCGCCGGAATCCTGGGCGCGTCGCTTGCTCCTTACATCGCCACCTGGCTCGCCAAGACCTATGGGTTGCCGTACGTCGGCTACTACCTGTCCGCTACGGCTGTGGTGACTTTTGGAGGCCTGCTGATGATCGAGGAAACGCGTGACGCAGAACTGAACGTCTCCACCCCGGAGGAGGTTGCAACATGGCCACAGTAAAGCTCTGGACTGACGCGGAAGCCGCCGCTGATCCGCGCGTCGCCGCCGTCTTCAACGACATCCGCACGGTCCGCAAATCGGACTTCATCAATAACTTCTGGCGCGCGCTGGCGAATCAGCCGGACCTGCTGGAACGCACCTGGACCAGCGTGAAGACGATTATGATCGCCCCCGGCGAGCTTGATCCGCTCACCAAAGAGCTGATTTACATTGCCGTCTCGACGATCAACAGCTGCAGCTACTGCGTCCACTCGCATACTGCGGCGGCCCGGGCCAAGGGGCTCACGGACACGCAGCACGGGGAGCTGCTGGACATCATCGGGCTGGCTTCGACGACCAACTCCCTGGCCAACGCGCTTCAGATTCCGGTCGATCCTGAGTTCTCGATCGGGTAAGGGGCTCACCCTCGAGTTGGTCGCGGGAGGGGAACCAAGCGTGGTACACGATATCCACTTATCCACCTGTTTTTGCTGCAGTTGGCGCAATCGGCCTTGATCGGCGCGAGCCGGCACCGCATACTCCGAATAGAGCTTGACGTTCAACCATAACGAGTGAAGCCTGACTAACCGAGACTCCCCGTGACCCGATACTCCCGTCAAGACCTTCTCCGAATCCTTCACCTGCAACCCCGCCAATTGGCCGCCTGGGAGCGCGAAGGCCTTTTCCCCGCGCTGCTGCCGGAAGATCAGTACAGCTTCGAGCATCTGGCTCGTCTGCGTGCCCTCCGCGAGATGCGCTCCAAGCGGATTTCTGCCCGTAGTATCCGCGCCCAGGTCGACGCGATGCAGCGCGTCGCCGGAATGAGAAACGCGCTGGTAGAAAGCAGCGCCGTTCGTCGTGGTTCGCGGCTGGCCTTCCGCCATGGCGGCGCACTGGTCGATCCGTTCACCCGGCAGCTTGCCTTCGACTTCGCCAACACCAGCGGCGGCCAGTTGAAGATCGTTCGCAGCGGCCATCCGACCGGTGTCTCGACCCTGCGGCAGGCAGCGAATCTGCAGGAAATGTTTGCCCGCGCCGTCCAGTTGGAAGAAGGTGCCTCCACGCTCGAAGCCGCGATCCGGCTCTACGAGGAGATCCTCGAGATCAAGCAGGACCACGCGCCGGCCTGCATCAACCTCGGGACGATTTTCTACAACCAGCGCGAATTCGCTTCGGCTGAGCAGATGTATCGCCGCGCCACCGAGGCGGATCCCAGTTACGCGCTGGCCTTCTTCGATCTCGGCAACGTGCTCGACGAGACGCAGCATCTGCACGAGGCTATCGACGCTTACCAGACCGCCATCAAGCTGGTTCCGGGATACGCCGACGCGCACTACAACCTCGCCCTCGCATTTGAGCGACAGGGCGAGCGGCGTCGCGCACTGCGCCACTGGATGACCTATGTCCGGCTGGACCCGATAGGTCCCTGGGCTGCCCATGCCAAAACCCAGACGCGGAAGATTCTTGCGATGGAGCGGCTCTCGATCGTCAGCCGCAGCGGGACGAGAGTGTCCGCAGCCAGCTAGTTGATAGCCAGATCGCGCGCCATCGCAGCTCCGAACCGACTGTGAAGATGTTCATCCGGCAACCCGCTCAGATCCTCCGCGAGCGCAGCACGCAGGTCGCTCCGCAGCAGGAACGATCCAGCCTCAGTCGGAGGCAGCGCCGGAGAGAAGTAATAGCCCTGCATCGTGTCGCAGCGGCTACGGCTCAGGATCTGCAGCTGTTCGGCGGTCTGCACACCCTCCGCCACCACGGTCAACCCAAGCGTATGGCCCATCGAAATTACCGCCTCGACGATCGGCTTGGTACCGCCCTTGTCGGTAAGCCGCTCGACAAACGAGCGGTCGATCTTCAACACATGGATCGGCAGCTGGTGGAGATAGCTCAGTGAAGAATACCCGGTGCCAAAGTCGTCGATTGCGATCCGCACGCCAAGGTCGCTAAGGCGCTGTAATTGGTTGGCGGACTCCAGCAGATCGCGCATGACGACGCTTTCGGTCAGTTCCAACTCCAGCAACGCCGGGGAAAGGCCGCTCTCGGCCAGCACCCTGCCGACCGTGGAGGCGAAGTCCTGCCGGACAAACTGTAGCGCCGAGATGTTGACCGCGATCGGCACAGGCCGAAGCCCGGCCCGTTGCCATTCCATACTTTGCTGGCAGACGGCGCGCAGTGCCCACTCGCCGACCTGGAAGATTAAGCCCATCTCCTCGATCACCGGGATGAAGCGCGAGGGCTCGACTACGCCGCGCCGCGGGCTGGTAAAGCGCAACAGCGCCTCGAAGCCGACGAGTGCGCCGTCGAACCGGCACTGCGGCTGATACTCCATGCGGAAGCCACCAGTCTTCAATGCCCAGGTCAGCTCTTCCTTCAACAGACGAAGCTCGTTGGCTTCCGCACCCATCACCGGCGAGAAGGAGCGGGTGTCAACGTTCTCGATCTTGGCCTTGTACATGGCCTGGTTGGCATTCTTCTTCAACTGTTCCGCGGCACGTCCATCGATGGGGTACATGGAGATTCCGACGCTCAGCGGCACCATCAGCTCAATGCCGTGGACCAGCATCGGTGTGGAGACGGTCTTATGCAGCCCGGCCGCAAAGTCTTCTGCCGCGTGGCGCGATGGCGCGTCGTTCAGGACCATCATGAACTCATCACCGCCCATGCGCGCGACGGTATCAGCCTCGTTCAGGCTCAGGCTCAGGCGCGTTGCCACCTCGCGCAGTGCCAGATCGCCAATCGGGTGTCCGTGGTTGTCGTTGATCTGCTTGAAGGAATCGAGGTCGATCCACAACACCGCAACCTGGCTTCCAATCCTGGCGGAGTGTTCGATCGCCAGGTTCAGCCGCTCTTCCCCCATGCGGCGATTCGGCAGGCCGGTCAACTCGTCGTGATAGGCGTAGATCAGCAGTTCATCCTGCAGACGGCGATGTTCAAAGATCAGCACCGCCATGGCCGAGGCCATCTCCATCAGTTCGACGTCGCGTCGTGTGGGGGTCCAGCGAAGCCGGGCGTACAGAGAGATCGTCCCAAGCGGCTCGCCGTTGCGGCTGAAGAAGGGGACCGAGTAGGCCGAAACGATGCCGTTGGATGCCATCAGCTGGCCCCACGGTGTTGCGTGGGCGATCGTATCCGGCAGGAGATAGGGGGTTCCATCCATGATCGCGCAAGCTTCCGGAGCGTCCGGGAAACCAATCTCAACCCCGTCCAGGTGGTCGATCAACATCTCCGGAACTCCGGCGGAGGCCTGCAGCGTCAGGACGTCGCCCTCCAGCAGGTGCACGGCGCCGCTCCACGTACAGCGCTGGTCGGTCAACGTCGTCAGCAGCGCTTCCAGGCACACGGCGGAATCTTCGTTGCGGGCCAGCATCTCAAGCGCCTTGTTGCGGCCGCGATTCAAAAGGTCGGCGCGTTTGCGCTCCTCTACCTCCGCGCGCAGCTCGACGGTCCGGTCGTGGATACACTCTTCCAAACCCTGAGCCTCGTTGCGCAGCGTCTGTTCCACCTGCTGCAGCCGCGCCTCGCGCTCAGCGATCTGCTGCCGCAAGAACCACTTGCCCGAGACAAACAGGGCCACCGGCAGAAAGAGGAAATCGGAGAGCAGATCTTTCCAGTGATGCAGCAACTGGAACTCGGCCGTGCTCATCCCGGGGGTGCCGAGTTGGTAGGCAAGCACGAATCTCGCCATCATCATCGCCCCAAACAACACCAGCGTCGGGAGGGACCACCAGTCACGCAGCTGGGAGGGCCCGGCTTCCCGATCTGGGAAAAGAATTCCTTTCATCGACGTCCCTCCTTCCCCTTTTGGGATTTAGATTACCGCTGGTGACTGATTTGCGTTACGCGTTGTCACAATCATTACATCCACGGCGGCATTCCCCCGACGAATCAACGGTTGCAGTGGGCCGGACAAAAGTGGTAACCCCGTGATGCAGAAGTGGCGCAAGAGTGGTGTGTGTCTGAAATCGAGACACAAATCTGTGGCTCTTCTATCGGCGCAACGGG
The DNA here is from genome assembly GCA_025350865.1 of Rhodanobacteraceae bacterium. Classification (GTDB taxonomy): domain Bacteria; phylum Acidobacteriota; class Terriglobia; order Terriglobales; family Acidobacteriaceae; genus Edaphobacter. The sequence continues at coordinate 4,058 of JANXWZ010000222.1, read as the reverse complement.
CAAATCCATGAGGGGCTGCCGACCAGGAATCAACCGGTGGTAGCTGCGGTGATATAAGAAGGTCATCATGAAAACCCTTTCCTGCGTCGTCCGTCCGTGGATGTTGTGTCTTTCAGCGTGTCTGCTGGTCTCGTCCGCTATGGCTCAGAAGCCGGCTTCCCCCCAGCCGAACGACGAGGAATACACCAGGAAGATTCGTGAATACTTGAACGATCCGCGCTTCACGACCGAACTTGTCGATCATTTGCCGGCTTCCGCGAAGGTGCCGACGCCGCTCAAATTCCTCGGCAAGATGCCAGGTCAGCCGGGCGAGCTCTACTACACGGCGGACATCAATCGCTATTACGAGGAGCTGGCCAAAGACTCGCCGCGCGCCAAATTCTGGAAGCTGCCGCTCAAGTCTGAAGAGGGTCGCGACATGGTGGTCCTGGCCATCGGCAGCGAAGACTCGATCAAAAATCTCGACAAGTACAAGGCCGACCTGGCCGCGCTCACCGACCCGCGCAAGACCACCGAGGCCGAAGCGCAGAAGATCATCCACACCTCGAAACCGATCTACTGGATCAACAGCGGCATCCACTCGCCGGAGACTGGCGGTCCGGAGATGCTGGTCGAACTGGCGTACCGGCTGATCGTCGAAGATACGCCGTTTATTCAGGAAATTCGCAATAATTCCATCGTTTTTATCACGCCGGTGATCGAAGCCGACGGTCGCGACAAGCAGGTCGACACCTACTACTACGGCAAGGAAACCAAGAAGCCCAAGCCGCCCATGGTCTATTGGGGCAAGTACGTGGCGCACGATAACAATCGCGATGGCATGGGCCAGCTACTGCACCTGACGCAGAACATCACGTCCGGAATTCTGGAGTGGCATCCCACGATTTTTCATGATCTCCACGAGGCGCAGTCGTACCTTTACGTCTCGACCGGGACTGGCCCTTACAACCCTGCCCTCGATCCCATTGCAATCGACGAGTGGTGGATGCTGGCCGAGACGGAAGTGATGGAGATGACCAAGCGCGGCGTCCCCGGCGTGTGGACCTTCGGCTACTACGACGGCTGGGTGCCGAACTATCTCTTCTGGATCGCCGAGTCCCATAACTCGTTCGGGCGCTTCTACGAGGTGCAGTCCTACGGGCCCGATGTCACCGAAAAGCTGACGCTCCCTGCCACCTCGACTAGCCGGGAATGGTATCGCCCGAACCCGCCTTTGACGACGGTGAAATGGGGTCCGCGCAACAACACCAACATCCAGGAATCGGCGATCCTGATTGCGCTGAATAAGGTGGCGAAGGAAAAAGACCTCTACCTCGAGAACTACTGGATGAAGAACAAGCGCTCGATCGCCAAGGGCACCGACGGACCACTGTACGGATGGGTGATCCCCGCGGCGCAGGCCCATCGGGTGAATACAGCCGACATGATTAATGACCTTCGTCACCAGGGGGTCGAGGTTCAGATTGCCTCTTCGGATATCGCATTTGGCAGTACAAAGGTAACCAAAGGTGATTACATTATCCGGGCAGATCAGCCCTATCGGACGCTGGTAGACCTGTATTTCAGCCTGCAGAACTTCCCGATCACCAATCCGCTGCCCTACGACGACACCGGCTGGACGATGCCCCTGATGCGCAACGTCGTGGTCCGAGAGGTGAAGGATAAAGCCCTGCTCAGCTCCGCCATGACGCTGACGACGGCCGACATTACAGTTGCCGGCAGCGTCTCCGGGGCGGGCAAGGTGCTCGTGGTCGACAACAACACGGACAATGTCCTGACGACGTTCCGCTTTAAGAATCCCGAAGCAAAGATGGAGGCGGCGGAAGAGGACTTCGACGTCGCCGGGCATCATCTTCGCGCCGGAGCCTTCATCGTTCGCGACGGCATCACCGACAAGCTAAAGGCTTCGATCTCGGAGCTTGGTCTGGTCGCCTACGCCGCTGACGATATTACGGTCAAAACCCACGCCCTGACCGTGCCGCGCATTGGCTACGTCCATAGCTGGGCCAACACCCAAAACGAAGGATGGGTTCGTGCCGCGCTCGACCATTACGGCGTCCCGTACACCTACTTCGGCGACCAGAAGCTGCGCGAGGGCAATCTTCGTTCGAAGTACGACGTCATCGTCTTCCCCTCGATCGGCGGAACGTCGGTTGCGCAGGTGAACGGCCTGCCCAAGACCGGCCCCGACCCGATCCCCTATAAGAAGACCGCTCTCACCCCCAACCTCGGCGCGGAAGACTCATCGGACGACATTCGCGGCGGCATGGGGATCGAGGGGCTAGCCGAGCTGGTCAAGTTCGTCGAAGCCGGCGGGACGCTGATCACCGAAGGCTCTACGTCGACGATCCTCTCCGACTACGGCATCACCACGCAGGTCGCGGTGGAGCACCCGGCAACGCTGTACGCCAAGGGTGCATTGATGCGGGGCATCATCTCGGACAAGAAATCGCCTATTGTCTACGGCTACACGGGCGACCAACTGCCGATTTACTTTAGTCAGGAACCGGTTTTGAACGCCGGTCGCGGCGGTCTGGGTCGCGGCGGTGCAACCGTTACGGGTGTAGGGGTCGACGAGACTCCCAACGCGAACCCGATCCACCTTTCGCCGTTCGAGATGGAGGAGACCCCCGCCGAGCCCAAGGGTCTTCCCACCCAGGAGCGAGACGGAGCGGACGCCCGTGCGGCAATCGGACGTCAGGCCGGAGCGGAACCGCCGCCAGCGCCGCCACGTGTCGTCATGTCCTTCCCGACCAACTCGCAGGACATGCTGCTGTCGGGTGAGTTGGCGGGCGGGCAGGCACTTTCGGGACGTGCTCTTGCGATCGATCAACCGCTGGGTAAGGGTCACGTGGTGATGTTCGCGCTGCGCCCCTTCTGGCGCTGGCAGACGCAAGGCACCTACGCGCTCGGCTTCAACACCATCATCAACTGGGACCACCTCGACGCCGGTAAAAAATAAGTGCCACCGGGTGCCCCATCCTCGCGCAGTTTCACCGCGCAGGGTTGGGTATGGAGCCTACGGCTCGACCGTAGTCAGCTCACACCCGAGTCAACGTAACAGGGCCAGCCTCAAGACATGCGTGCGACCGAAAGCTACTCCACCGCCACAATTCCGGTGATGTCACCAACCCATCCCGCACGGGATTCTTGTGGATATACACGATCTCTTCTTCCCGCTTATCGGGAGTCCGCACGTTAAAGTCGTAGTAGCGAGGTTCGCAAACATACTCCTCCGGCCGCGTCTTCGAGAAACGCTGCTTGAGAATTTGCAGCGCTAGCGAAAGTTTGGCATTCTCAGGCTCAGAAATGAGAAGGTGAACATGGGTTTGCATGACCACGTATGCGTACACATTCATTCCGTACATCTCTCGCGTCCGCTCGAGCAGCGCGAGAAATACATCTCAAGATTCTTCGGTCACGAGGATGGGTCGATGACGAGTGCAGCTAAATGTCACATGGTGCAACTGTCCGGTCTCTTGATAGCGTCGCAACCCTGTCGGCATAGGCATGAGTGTACGTTGCCGAATTGAAGACGGACGTTTGCTGGCGCAAACGATACCCCTGACGGATACCGCTGGGCTAGCTGATACGCTTCCTCAAGCTGTCGTGCCACCCCACCCTGCGCGATGAAGCTGCGCGAGGATGGGGCACCCGGTGTGGTTAACCTGCTATCCTCCACCTGGGGAGTTGTAGTGACAACTGAACTAAAACCAAGGGCTCTGACTCAACTCAGCGAAGGGGAGCGGCTGCTTCAAACGTCCATCCGCGACTTCGCCCGCGACCGTATCGCCCCCCTCGTCCGCCAGATGGACGAGTCCGCCCAGATGGACGCTGGCCTGATCGAAGAACTCTTCGCCCTCGGCCTTATGGGCGTTGAAATCCCCGAGCAGTACGGCGGCACCGGCGGCACCTTCTTCGACTCCATCCTAGCCGTCGAAGCTCTCTCCCAGACCGACCCGTCCGTCGGCGTCATGGTCGACGTCCAGAACACGCTCTGCATCAACGCGCTCCTCCGCTGGGCGTCGTCCGAGCAGAAGCAGGCGTGGCTCCCGCGC
>JANXWZ010000212.1 GCA_025350865.1 Rhodanobacteraceae bacterium | reverse complement strand
CTCTATCTCAGCGCCCTCATCGAAATTGGACTCGCACTGTTCCTGGTGACGATCGTGGTAAACGCCATTGCGCGGTTGCTGGTATGGGCGGTGACGCGCGGCGCACCGGCGAGGGTGAACTAACATGAGCAGTCAGGCACTCACTCCCAACGGCACACCCGAACCGGCACCGCGGCCGCCGATGAATTTCAACACCCCGGCTCTGCGCCTCAACTTCACCATCCGCAAGGCGCTCAACAACGTTGTCTCGGGCCTCGCTCTGCTGGCGACCCTCCTTGTTCTCGTCCCGCTCGCCGCGATCCTCGTCTACCTCTTCTATAAGGGCTTCAGTTCGCTCAACTACAACTTCTTCACTAAAATTCCCGCGCCGCCAGGAGTCGAGGGCGGCGGCATGGCCAACTCCATCGTAGGCTCGGGAATCGTACTGGCGCTGGCCAGCCTGATGGGAATTCCCGTCGGCATCGCCGCCGGTGTCTACCTGGCCGAGTTTGGCCGCGGCCGGATGCTGGGCAACGCGATCCGCTTCACAGCCGACGTGCTCAACGGCGTCCCGTCCATCGTCGTGGGAATCTCGATGTATGCGTTGATCGTGAAGCCGCAGCTGCATTTTTCGGCGTTCGCGGGCGGCGTCGCTTTGGCCGTCATGATGATTCCAACCATCACCCGCACCACCGAAGAAATGCTGGCAACCGTGCCGCACTCAATTCGTGAGGCGGCGCTCGGCCTCGGCGTCCCGAAGTGGCGCACGACCCTTTCGGTGGCGCTCCGCACGGCGTCTCCAGGAATCATTACCGGCTGCATGTTGGCCTTTGCGCGGGTCGCGGGCGAGACCGCTCCGCTACTCTTTACAGCGCTGGGCAACGAGTTTATGTCGACCAGCCTGAATGGCCCGATCGACGCGCTGCCGCTGCGAATTTACAAGTATGCCAACTCGCCCTTCGATGAGTGGCACCGCGTCGCGTGGGCCGGGTCGCTCGTGCTCATTTTGATGATTATGGTTTCAGTGACGCTCGTGCGCATCTTCGCAAGCCGCGGCGTCCTCAAGGGAGGAAATTAGTGGGAGTAGGGATCCTGGTCGAACATTTGAATGCGTGGTATGGCACGACGCATACGCTGCAGGACATCAACCTGCACATCCCCGCCAACCACGCCACCGCGCTGATTGGCCCCTCAGGCTGCGGCAAGTCGACGTTTGTGCGCTGCCTCAACCGCATGCACGAGACCAACCCCATCGCCCGCGCCACCGGCACGGTCAAGATGGGCGACGTCGACATCTACGCCGACGCTTCGCCGGTCGAAATTCGCAGGCGCGTTGGGATGGTATTCCAGCGGCCAAATCCGTTTCCGACCATGTCGATCTACGACAACGTCGTGAGCGGCCTCAAGCTCAACGGCTTCCGCAACAAGAAAATCCTCGACGAGACCGCGGAGCGCTCGCTAAAGTCCGCCGCGCTGTGGGACGAGGTGAAGGACGACTGGAAGAAGAAGTCCGGCGCAAGCCTCTCCGGCGGACAGCAGCAGCGCATGTGCATCGCCCGAGCACTGGCAGTTGACCCTGAAGTGCTCCTGATGGATGAGCCGGCCTCGGCGCTGGACCCAGTGTCTACCTCTAAAATTGAAGACCTGATCTTCCAGTTGAAGAGCCAATACACCATCGTGATCGTCACACACAATATGCAGCAGGCGGCGCGTGTGGCAGAGAATACCGGCTTCTTCCTGAACGGCAAGATGGTCGAGTTCGATTCGACCCACAAGATCTTCACCAACCCAAGCGACAAGCGAACTGAAGACTACATCACGGGGAGGTTCGGCTGATATGGCAACACGAATCAAATTTCAGCAGAATCTCGATGAGTTGAAGGAGAAGCTACTGGTGATGGCGGGGATGGCCGAACAGGCCATCCATCGGTCCATCGAGGCCTACCGCACGCGCGATCTGAGTTTGTGCGAACAAGTGTTTCGCTCGGAACCTCAAGTGAACCGCCTGGAGCGCGAGATCGACCAGATGGCGCTCGACCTGCTCGCCATGGAGCAGCCGATGGCGATCGATCTCCGCTTCATCCTGTCGGTGATCCGCATCAACGCCGACCTCGAACGGGTGGGCGACCAGGCAGTCAACATCGCGGTTCGCGTCCGCGAAATGGGCGCTTTCGCGAATGTCGACCTCCCCGTAGACATCCCAAAGCTGGCATTTCTGGCATCGGCGATGGTGCGAAAGGCGCTCCAGGCATTTATCGATGCGGACGCGGAATCGGCCACTGCCGTGCTGAAGATGGACGATCAGGTAGACGAGATGAACGACGCAGCCTTTTACGCGCTGAGTACGTTGATCAAGGAACAGCCGGAGTTTACGCCACAAGCCCTGAATGCACTCATCATCGCGCGGAACCTGGAGCGGGTTGGAGATCACGCCACCAACGTCGCCGAAGATGTGATTTTCTGGGTGCGTGGCGCGGATGTGCGGCACAATTTGAGCGTCATTTAGCCAACAAAACACGTTGCGGTCGGATAGGAGTGCGGTCAAGCCCCCAAAGCTCGATACCCCTGGCGGATACCGCAAGCTAGAAGGATGCACTACCCTGAGCTTCTATACCCCACCCTGCGACGGTCAAACTGTCGCGAGGATGGGGCACACGGTTTAGGCGAAGGAGAAGCCGCTGCGGCTCAGTGGCAGCGTGCGGACTCGCTTGTTGGTTGCGGCAAAGATCGCGTTGGTGATGGCCGGGATAATCGGCGGGAGCGCGGGCTCACCAAGACCCGTCGGCGGGAAATCCGTGATGTTCCACGAGATTTCGATCACCGGGGCCTGATTCATGCGGATGATGGGGTGAGCAAAGTAATTGGTCTGCTGCACGTGACCCTTGTCCAGCGTGATCTCCTGATTCATCTCGGACATGCCGTCGATAATCGAGCCCATCACCATGTTTTCGGCGGCGGCAGGGTTGATGATCTGGCTCCCCACATCGCCGGCCGCCCACACCTTCACCACTTTGACCTTGCCCTGCGCGTCCACCGTCACTTCGGCGACCTCCGCGAAGTAGCCCAGATGGCAGTAGTAGCAGCCAATTCCAAAGCCGTGGCCTGGTGTCGACTTGCGGTTTCTCCAGTTAGATTTCTCCGCCACCAGCTTCAGGACGCCCGCCAGCCGCGTCGGGTTCAGCGTATCGGGTCGTCCGCCCTTGCCCGGAATCGGCGTCGCCGCCAGAAGCTCCAGGTTCAGGTCGAGCGGGTCCTTCCCCGACGCATGGGCAACCTCGTCGAGAAATGCCCCGCCAACCCAGCAGAGGGCGTTCGCGCCGGGAGCCCGCAGCGGCCCCGTGCGCAGCGTGAGCGGCATCGCGGTCGTGTGGAGGCCGTAGTTAGGCACGCGGCCAGCAGGGAATTCATTCCCATCAATTCCAGCGGACGAGGCGAACTTCAGCCCATCGCCGTAGGTGACCAGGTGCTGCCGCAGCGCGACGATGTTGCCCTTGGCGTCGAGGCCGGCCTTCAAGCCGTGGAAGCCGCCCGGACGGTAGGAGTCATGGGTCATGTCGTCTTCGCGGGCCCAGAGCAGTTTGACCGGGGCGTCGACGTTCTTGGCGAGGTATGCAGCTTCAACCATGTAGTCGTTGCCCAGCCGCCGCCCGAACGCGCCGCCTACGCGGCACATGTGGATCGTAATGTTTTCCGGCGCCACTCCGAGAGCTTTCGACACGCTGTTGCGGCCACTGCCGGGGGTCTGACTTGTAGTCCAGATTTCCAGCTTGCCATCCTTCATGTGAGCGGTCGAACCCATCGGCTCCAGCGGTGCATGGGCGATGAAGGGGTAGCTGTAAGTCGCCTCGATCACCTTGGCGGAAGACTTGATGGCGGCGTCGAAATCGCCGTCGGTGCGGATGGTGTTGCCCGGCGCGGCGGCCAGCATGGCTTGCGCGCGCTTGGCGAAGTCGTCGCTGTTCTGGGCTGCGCCCGGGCCGTAGTCCCAGTCCACCTTAAGCTGTTTGCGGGCAGACTGCGCCTGCCACCACGTGTCGGCAATGATGGCGATTCCCGGTTCGAGTCCGGGCTCCGAGCCAACGACCGGGTTGGGCACGTTGTAGTCGGGCAGCATGCCGGCGATCACGATGGTCTTGCGCACACCCGGCAGCTTGGCGATCTCGGCTTCATTGAACGATTTCACCTTGCCGGCGAAGACGGGGCACCGTTGGATCACGGCGTAGACCATGCCGGGAACTTTGACGTCGATGCCGAAGAGCGGCTTGCCCGTGGTGATCGAGGGCATGTCGACGTTGGTCTGCGACTTGCCGATAATGCGGAAATTTTTCGGGTCTTTCAGCTTCAGCGACGCAAAAGGCGGCGGGCTCAGCTTGGCGGCTTCCGCAGCAACTTCGCCGTAGGAGAGTTTGTGATCGGAGCCGTGCATCAGGAAGCCGTGGTCGGTGGTGATCTCCTCGGCGGGGCAGGACCAGCGATTGGCGGCGGCGGCAACGAGCATGGCGCGGGCGGCGGCACCGACCCGGCGCTGCGGCTCCCAGTTGGTGGGTGTGCTCATCGATCCGCCGGAGGATTGCTGACCGTAGGTGTCGTCAAGATCGGCTTGCTCGACGCGCACGTTTGCCCAGTCGACGTCGAGTTCCTCGGCGATCAGCATAGGCAGCAGGGTCTTCATGCCCTGGCCGATCTCCGCGTTCTTGGCCTTGATCGTCACAATGCCCGTAGGAGCGATGGTGATGAAGGCTTTAGGCGAAACGTCTTTGGCCGGGCCACGCTGGGCAGCGGCGGAGGGGTCGAAGGCGGTCTCGTACAGGCCGAGGGCGAGTCCACCGCCGACGACGGTACTGATCTTCAGGAAGGAGCGGCGGGTGAGCGGCGGAAGAGCGGTAGGCGTAAGGGTCGCGGTCATGGTCGTCCTCTAAGCTTTCTTCTGAGCGGCAAAGGCAGCGGCGTGGTGAATAGCCTGGCGGATGCGCGGATAGGTTCCGCAGCGGCAGAGGTTGCCGCTCATGGCGGAGTCAATCTGGGCGTCGGTCGGCTGCGGCGTGCGCGTCAGCAGCGCGGCGGCCGCCAACATCTGGCCGGATTGGCAGTACCCGCATTGCGGCACGTCCACCTCCGTCCACGCCACCTGGACTGGATGTTTGCCGTCGGTAGACAGACCCTCAATCGTCGTGATGGGCTGGGTAGCGTCCGAGAGCTGAATCTGGCAGGAGCGCATCGCTTTGCCGGCGACCAGCACAGTGCACGCGCCGCAGAATCCAATGCCGCAGCCGTACTTGGGACCGGTGTAGTTGAGGACGTCGCGCAGCACCCAGAGCAGTGGGGTGTCGGGTGCCGCGTCTACGTTATGAACCTGATTGTTAACGGTAACTTTGATCGCCATGGGCCTTCCGCTTTCGGAGTGATTTGCTGGATGAGTGGCCGGAATCTATTGCAGGGGCTATGCGTTTCAATGTACCGCAGATGATGTGCGGCTGGGTAGAGAAAAGGCATGGCCTGTGAGTTTATGAGTAGTGAGTTCGGAGTTACGAGTCGGGAACTTTCCACCAGAGCAACGAGGGCAGCATGGGGTAATAGAGGGCCAGACGAATCGGCAGCTGCGAGGCGAGAGTCCGGGCGTAATTTTCGAGTTGAGGGGCGTAATGGAGACGCTGGGCTTCAAGGAATTCTTCGAGGTTTTCGGCTCCATGCGTGGTGGTCTTGTAGTCGACGATCCACAGATGAGTGGAGCCGGTAGACAGCGGTTCGGACCCGGCGAGGAACGCTCGGTCCAGGCGGATCATGGCAGTGTCGTTGGTGTACGAGGCTTCGGTTTCGGCGTGGGGATGCGCCGCGAGGAGCCACTGGCCTTCGGGATCGGCCACGGTTTTGGTGAGGCCGCGCAGGACATCGGGGGCAAGACGCGCGACTTCGGCTGGGCTAAGCCCCGCGGCGCGTAGGACTGCAGCGATGCGCGGTTGCCACGATGCGAGATCAGGATTGTGGTGCGTGGTCAGCAGTTCCAGAAAGGCATGCAGCGTATTGCCAAACGCGCGAGCAGAGAACGAGCCTTCAGGGCGAGGGAAGGCGGGCGAGGGCAGAGGGGAGACCGAACATGGAAGAGCGGGCGGGATCGTGGGAATGCGTTGGATCGTACGGCTCGGGGCTGAAGCAGCCACGGCGGGGAGGATCGTTTCGATCGGGGTCGGGAAAGCGACGATCTCGGCCGTGAAGTGGGGTTGCGCAGCGGTCCAGGCTGCTTCAAGCAGGGAGCCGGTGCGTGGTTTCAGCTCGCCTGACTTAAGGCGTTTTGGAGCGGCGAACAGGTGCAGTTCCTCGCGGGCGCGTGTGCTGGCGACGTAGAAGAGGCGCTTCCGCTCCGCAGCTTCCCGTGCGCTGTCCACCGAGCGCATCCAGGCATTAAGCTGCTGGACGGCCTTGCCCTTTCCCGCGATGGGAGCAAGGATTCCAGCGGCAATACTGTCGTCGGACGTGTCCTCGGGTTCGATTTCCAGCCAGGAGAGGAGGCGCGACTCGTTGATGCGGCCGGTACGGTGAAGTTCGGGGACGATGACCACGTCCCACTCCAGGCCCTTGGCTTTGTGCAGCGTCATCAGGTCGACGGCGTCGGGCGCGGCGGACGGCGCTGCGTAGAGTTTGGCAACGCGCTCGTGCAGGCGGGCGAGGTCGACGGCAGGGCCGGGCTGCTGCAATTGGTCGAGCAGTTGGAAAAAGGCTTCGGCATTAAGCAGGGCGTCGGGGGAAAGATGGGCGGGGACGTTGAACGCTCGCCACGTTTGCGCCACCCATTCGGAGAGGGTCTGGCGGCCGCGATGCTGCAGCGCCTCGTTGAGAATCGGCCACACAGGTTGGAGCCGGGCGATCGCGTCGTCGGAGAGATCGGCGTCGCCGGTCTGCAGCGCTTCGAAGATGGTCTGGCGTGCATTCGGAGCCGCGAGGCGGTAGAGATCGGCAAGCGACAGGCCGCAAATGGGAGAGCGCAGCAGCGCCAGCCACGCAGTGCGATCGGCTGAGTGAAGCAGGGCCCGGGTCAGGGCCAGCAGATCCAGAATCTCCGGTCGCTCGGCGAGCGAATCGATTTCGACAGCGCGGTATGGAATGGCGGCTTGTTTGAGCGCCGCGACGATTGGGATGAGGTGAGAGCGGTTGCGCACCAGGACAGCGATGGTCGCAGGAGTCGGCTTTGCTCGCCAGGATTCGATGATCTGGCGGATCTCAGTGGCTTGCAGGGTTGGTTTGACGGACGCGTCGTGCGTGATGGGGCGGGGGTGCCAGAGCCGTTGACCCTGGCCCGTGCGGATAGCTGTGGCGGCGGCGTAGGAGATTTCGTTCGACCCCGCCTCAATACCCGAGAAAATGTGGGTGAAATCCTCATTGAACGATTCGACAAGCGCGGGCCGGGAGCGGAAATTAGCGGTCAGATGGAGAACCGTCAGTGGCAGATCGCCCAGCCGGTTGGACCGGAGTGTGGAGAGGAAGCGCTCCACGCGAGCCTGGCGGAAGGCGTAGATCGATTGCTTCGGGTCGCCAACAAGGAACACGGTCTGGCTGTAGCCGTCCCAGCCGCGGGTGAGCAACTGGATGAACTCATACTGGCCGCTGCTGGTGTCCTGCATCTCGTCTACGAGGAGGTGCTGTAGGCGCGCCCCGGAGGACGCGGCCAGGTCGTCCATGGCGGCATCGTTGCGGAGCGCGGTGCGAGCCAGCAGGCCCACTTCGGTGAAGTCGCATTGGCCGCGTTCGGCGAAGACCAGTTGCAGTTCGGTGAGGGCGCGGGCGAGCACGCGGAACAGGCTCTTGGTGACGGGCCACTGATCGCGTGGGTACACCGGCGGGGGCAGAGAGTCGATCTCGCACAGGGCATCGAGCAGGCCGGGGATATCTGTCAGATCGGCGACGATCTGTTTCAGATCGGCCTGGTGGTGTTTGAGGATTTCAAAGCCAATGTGGTTCGCCGAAACGGATTTGCGGAAGTCACGAGGTTTGGACGGCTTGACGATCAGGTGAATCAGGGCACGCCAGTGGTCCAGATGATCCGACTGGCTGGCCGGGGAGGAAAAAAGGTGAGCGCAAATGGCAATCGGCGAAGCGGAATCCTTGTACCCGGCCAGCGAGCCCATCTCGGCCGCGAGCGTCGTCAGCCGGCTCAGCGTGGACGCCGGCAGTATCCGGGTAAGGCTCGTGAGAGCGCGACAGATTGCTAGGTCGAGTGCGTGGTCGAGACGCGGGAGGATGGTCTCGTCAAGGTATTCGTCCGTGAGTAGAGACTGCGTCAGCGGCACCAGTTCGCCCCACTGGTCGCGCGTATTGAGCATGGTGGCGATCAGCGATTCGCAGTTGGCCAGGTTGCCGTCGCGATGCAGCAGAAGAGTTTCCAGCGCCTCAGCCAGTGCCGGGTCGTCGCCGCCGAGAAGCATCAGGGTACGGCGGGCCGCCTCGGCGTGCAGCTGCGTCGCGTCTTCGGTGGGAGATTGAGCGCCGCCGGAACCGGACAAAATCGGAAGTGCACCGGCGATTTCGTTCGAGAGTGAATCAATGGTGCGGATGTTCAGTCGGGTCGGGTTGTCGAGCAGATTCCATTGCAACTGTTTGTCGCGGGCGAGGACGGCTCGCGCGAGTTCCTGCAACCCCACCTCAAACGGTGACGCTGTTTGAGATTGGAAACCCGCTTGGGCCAAACGAAGTTGGGCGAGGACTCGCTCCAGCATTTCAGCCGTGGCTTTGCGGGTAAAGGTGATCGCGAGGACCTGGCGAGGGTCGTCGACGCTGGCCAGCAGTTTCAGGAAGCGCTGGATCAGCAGGCCCGTCTTGCCGGACCCGGCGGGAGCCTCAACCAGAAAGGATTGAGCAATGTCCAACGCCTGGGCGCGCGCCGCGGAGTCGGGGATCGGCGCCGGAACGAGGTGGAGGTCAGCCATCGAGGGCCTCCGTTTCGTCTTCGTCAATCGTCAACGTAGCCGGGTCCAGTCGACACAAGATTCGCTGAGAGCAGTACTGGCAGGTCCGTGGATAGCTCTTCGGGTTGGCGACGGGATCGTTGGTGGCGAAGGCCTCCGCTAGCGAGGTCAGAATGCGGTGCCAGTCTTCCAGCTGCTCTTGCAGCGTGGCAAACTCCATTCGCCCCGGGGAATCGAGCACTGCTGAACCCGCCGCGAGACCCTTCAGCGCCAGATCGTCGCCCGCTCGTAGCAGCACGAAGGCCACCCCACCCAGGCTCTCTGCTTCGGGCGACAGCACCGCATACAGCGGAAGCTGCGGTGCGTCGGGCCGGTCCGACTTCCACTGCGATGGCGACGCGAGACCTGTCTTGTAGTCAAGAATCAGCGGCCCACCCTGCGTCTCGTCGATACGATCAATGCGGAAATCAATGGAGAGCGGGCCGATCTGGGCGATCCGCCGATCTTCCTGCTGGCGCACCGAGAAGGCTGGGCGCTTCAGCTCGAAGTCGAGCCACGGCTGCAGGAGCAAGCGGAGACGACGTCGCTGGACATCGAGATAGGCGTCCTCCCACGGCGTTTGGGCGGCAGAGGCGGCACGAGCGATGGCCGCTTCGATTGCATCGTCGAGAATCTCGGTACGCTGCGCGATGGTCATGTCGCGAAGGTTCTTTTGCGATTGGACGTGGTCCCAGAACAGTTGCATGATCTTGTGGACCTGGATGCCCCGCTCGCTGGCGTCGAGGCCCAGATCCTGAGAATCGGGCTGGGTCGAGTGAAGCCGAATTTCGGCGAACGCCCGGAAGCTGCACTGTGCCTGTAGCTCAAGGATTCTCGCCCCGCCCGCCGTAACTCCGGGGGGTAGTGGAGGAAGAGCTTCGGTGTCGGCGAAAAGCGCGAGGGGTAGCGGATCGTGGGCTGGGTCTGCCCCGTAAGAACGAGGCGTCAGGGCAAGCTCCCGCAGCAAAGGTGACAGGCGGCGCTGGCCATCCGAAGAATGCTGGGCATAGCTGAATACGACTTCCGGCGCCGTGTGCGCGAGGCGGGCGGTGAGTTTCTGGGCGAGGGCAGCAGCGCGTTCGGGGATCGCAGCGGGGATGCCAAGGTCGCGTTGCAGATGCCACGGCAGCAACGGGTTTTGGGCCACGGGCTGGGGCCAGCTTTGGTCGTCGGCAGAGAGGAACCAGAGCGCGTCGAAGGTCGTGCCGCCGGGTTCAAGCGGGCCGAGAATCTGGATCGGGGCGTGGCTCGACTCCGGTGCGAAGATCGCGTTGCGGCAGATGCGGATCAGGGTCTGAAGCGCTGTCGATCCGTCGATTTTTTCGCCACGAAAGTCGAGTGTGGCCAGTTCATCGAGCGCCGAGTCAAAGCGTCGCCGGGTTTGGAAGGCGAGCGAGTCGCGGTTGGTAGCGGCGGTCCAGTGTGCGGCTTCGAGGAGCGCGCGAAATTGATCGGCCCAATGGGTGTGGGGCTTCACCTCCCAGGTCTCAAGGTCAAGACGTGGGGCACCCAGAAATCCGACGAGTGATTTCAAATGTGGAGCGCGTTGCGTTCGCCGCGCCAGGTTGAGGGCCTGTTCCAGGGTGAGCTCCGGGCGCAGCAGCAGAGTCTGGCGGAGCTCGAAAGCATCGAACTCGGCGGCGGCGATGGCTTGCTCTGGTGTCGGCGAACCAAAGAACGGCGACAGCAGTAGGTTGGTGATCGCATCCAGCGTGAGTGGTTCCGTGGTCCAGCGCAGCAGGTCAAGGGCGACGGCAGCGGGGGCCGTTTCGGCAAGGGGCTGGCCGAGCGAGAACTCGTACGAGCCCGGCGGAAGCATCTCGGCAAATGCGCGGTCGATCTGGGCACGGCGGTCGCCCAGGTTGGGGACGACGATCGCGATCGAGGCTGAGGGGTTGTCGGCCAGAACGTCGCGGGACCAGAGCGCTGCGGCGCGGAGTTCCGACGCATCATCGGGAGCCGTGGTGACCGAGCCGGCCGACGGAATTGTTGTGCTAACGCTATCGACCTCGTATCCGGCCCGGCGAATGTCTTCAAAGAGCTGGGCGTAGGCGGGCAGGAGGGTGTCGAAGTTGATCAGCGCAAGACCCGCAGCGGGTAGGTCAAGCGCGCCATCGGCGAGAGCGACCCCGATGGCAGCCGGAAGGTCGGCGGCGGTCAGGTAGTGTCCGCGAACGGCGGTGCGGGTGAAGGTCTCGGCCCAGCGTTGGAAGGCGCGGGTGTCGGTGGAGACGTTGCACTCGCGCAGGCGGCTTGCGCCGACGTAGCTGTGGAGCAGGGCCCATGCTTCCGCAGCCATGTCGGCCAACGAGTCGAGCGAGCGAAGACCCGAGACGGCGGGGTCAGCTTTGATGATGTCCCGCCAAAGGGCATGCTGCTGGGTGGGGTTCAGCAGCAGCCGCGTCTCGTGGCCGGCGAGAGTAAGGCGGTGGTGCTGGGTCGCAAGCCAGGTGTCGAGGGAGAAGATATCCGGCGGCGCCCACAGGCTCGCGCCAGTGGATTGCTGCTGCTGGTTGTAACCAAAGCGCAGACTTCGCGCCGCGCGCTGGTTGGCGGTGAGTATGGTCTGTCCACGGGCGATCGAGGCCAGGATTGCGGGCGGGACAGAGACCATGGATTGGTTATACGCGAGACACGTTGTGCAAAGCCGGTTTCGTCAACTGGCAGCCTAAGTTGTCTTGCTACGAGTTCCGGAAGGGAACGCAGTCATAAGCAGCATCGCAAACGCAGCGGCAACCGGCAGCGCGAGCGCCAGCTGGAGCGAGTTGGTGCCTGTCGAAATAACCCCCATCAGCCATGAAAGGCCAGCCGCCCCCAGGCCGGAGGCGGCGAGGACGGTTCCGGCCGCGCGTGCCGGGGGTCGGTAACTCATCAGAATGGCGAAGGTGACGGGAAAGATGGGGGCCAGCGTGATCCCCAGCAGGACGGCGATGACCGCAATCAGCACCGCCTGATGCGCCAGGGCCAGCGCTCCGATCAGCACCACGGACAGGATGATCGCAATCCGTTGGAGCGTGGTGTCGGCCATCTTGAGGAGCAGCCACGAAGCCAGCGCGCGACCGACCACAAACCCGCCCAGCAGCAGGACCAGCGTGTACTCGCTGAGCACCAGAGAGGTCTTGCCATAGCGCAGCGCGTAGGTGGTGAGCCAGCCGGAGAGGCAGGTTTCGATGCCTCCATAAAGAAAGATCAGCGCGCCAAAGGAGACGAAAAGCCTGCCAGGGAGGGGGGGTTCAGCCGCGGCTTTGGCAGACATCGCAGAGACGTCGTCGTGGCTGGAGAGGAGCTGCAACCCACACAGCAGGAAGCAGCCGGCAAAGACCATCAGCAGGTTCCGCAGCGCAAAGTGCGGCAGCAGCCAAGCGGCCAGCAGCGGCGAAAGCAGCGCCCCAAAGCTCCACGTCGAGTTGAGCCGGGAGAGGGCGGAGCCGCGGTTGGTAGTAAAGCGGTCGCCGGCGATGATGTTGATTGCGGTAATCGTGCGGCCCACGCCAAACCCACCCACCAGCAGGGCAGGGCAAGCCCACAGCAGCGAAGGTGCATTCGCAAACGCGAAAAGTCCCGCAAACGCTGTGGCAAGACCGATCTTGAGGTCGCGTTCCAGTCGCGGGGAGATCGTCATTCCGCCGATTGTGGCTCCGACAAACTGAGCCATCAGCAGCAGCCCAAGCTGCGAGTCTTGCAACTGCCACTGCACAGCAAGCACCGGCAATATCGGGCCGAGCAACATGGTTCCCAGGCCGCACAGCACGAAGGTAGCGTGCATCCCCAGCAGGCTGGGGGCGGGATCGGAGTTCAGACGCGGTAGGGCCGGACTGAATGGCTGCGGGACAGAATCGTCAACCTTCATGGGACTATTATCATCTGCATATGCGATTTGCGCGGTTGATTGTCGGGCTGGGATTTGGATTGGGGCTCATGGCGGCGATGGCGGGCTGCAAAAGTTCCTCGGGACCCAAGGTGAATCAGTTGCCGATGAAGGAGTATCACCTGCGCGGCAAGATCGTTTCCGTCGCGGCGGATGGACATCTAGTGGTCAATGCCGGGCCGATTCCCGGCCTGATGGCCGCGATGACCATGTCCTACAAGCTGGTCGACCCATCGGTCGTCAGCGAACTGCATGTCGGCGACGTGATCACGGCGCGAGTGCTGGTGGACGACGATCCCGCAGGCCCAAGCAATCCGCGGCTGGACCAGATTGTCGTCGTCGGGCAGGCCAAGCCTGATACGAAACCCACGGTGAAGTACCACATCCCATTGCCGGGAACCCAAATTCCCGACTTCCGAATGGTGAACCAGAACGGAAAGTCGATTCACCTGGGTCAGTTTCGCGGACAGGTTCTACTGCTGACGTTCATCTACACCCGCTGTCCGCTGGCAGATTTCTGCCCAAGAATGAGCTCGAATTTCGCCGAAATCGATAAAGGCCTGAAAGCTCATAAGTCGATTTACGACCGCACGCATCTGTTAAGCGTGAGCTTCGATCCCGAATACGACACACCGAAAATTCTGCGGAGCTACGCGGTAGCCCACACCGGTCGAGTCACAGATGACGACTTTGCGCACTGGGACTTCGCCGCTCCATCCCCGGCCGATCTGGACGATGTGGAGGAGTGGTTCGCCGTCGGGGTCACGGGCAGCTCGCGGGATCCTGGTTCAATCGAACATTCGCTCTCGACCGTCCTGATCGGCAAAGACGGCCGCGTGATCCAGTGGTATCCGACCAACGAGTGGAAGCCAGCAGACATGCTCGCAGCCGTGGAGAAGGCGGCGGCCTAAGGAATTCAACCCAGTCTCAGAATCGAGACACGGGGCACCCAGCGTATTCTGGATATTAATCAAGAGATTTGGAGGAGTACCCATGGGCAAGTTAACGGTAGTGTTTGGTGTGATTCTGATGGTGGTCGGTGCAACAGGATATGAGGCGACAGGCAGCAAAGCCCCGACGGCGCTGATCCCCGCCCTGATGGGATTGCTGCTCGCGATTGCCGGCATTCTGGCGTTGAATCCGGCGCGCGTCAAGCTGTGGATGCACATTGCCGTCACGGTTGGGTTGCTCGGATTTCTCGGCACAATACCCGGAGTCATCGGCGTGATCAAAATGGCGATGGGATCGACTGTGGCTCGGCCGAACGCGGTGATTGAGCAGTTTGCGACATGGGTCATCTGCCTGATTTTCGTAGCCTTCTGCGTCCGCTCCTTCATCGCCGCTCGCAAGGCGCGTGTAGCGATTGAAGCGTAAGCGATAAATAGTTCAGCCGCTGGGGGACAATATAGCCGCATCACCACCGCCGTCATTCTGGCAAAGCCAGAATCTCTGTATTTGTCTCCGGTGCAGACAGTCCGCATCACCACCGCCGTCATTCTGGCGAAGCCAGAATCTCTATATTTGTCTCTGGCGCAGACAGTCCGCATCACCACCGCCGTCATTCTGGCGAAGCCAGAATCTCTGTATTTGCTTTCAGGCCCGCAACACTTCAGCGGGCCAGCTTTAGAAAGGGGTTCAAACATGGCACATGGATTTAGCGGCGGAGGTATGGGCGGTGGAATTCCGTCGGGCGATCGAGCGTCACGTGGGACAGGCCGCGCCACAACGGCGGAGCTCTCAAAATCAAGGCCCAAGCCGAAGCTCAAGAAGGTCATGCCGGAGGTCTGGAAGCTCGTAAAGCCCCGCCGCTGGTTGTTGGCGGGCAGCTTCTGCCTGATGCTGATCAACCGCATGTGCAGTTTCGTGCTGCCTGTCTCATCCAAGTACCTGATCAATGACGTCATGGTGAAGCACGACCTGAAGTGGTTGCCATGGATCATCGGGGTTGTTGCTTCGGCGACGTTCGTGCAGGGGTTGACTTCGTTCTCGCTGACGCAGCTTCTGTCCAAGGAAGGCCAGCGGCTCATCTCAGATCTGCGCAAGCAGGTGCAATCGCACATTGGGCGACTGCCCGTAGCCTTCTATGACGAGAATCGCACAGGCACCCTCGTCGCCCGCATCATGACTGACGTCGAAGGTGTCCGCAATCTTGTAGGCACCGGGCTGGTCGACTTTGTCGGCGGCGTGCTGACGGCCATCATCGCCTTCGTGATCCTTATCAAGATCAACCCCCGCATGACGCTGCTGACCTTCGTTATCCTGCTCGTCTTCGGCGTGATTTTGCAGAAGGCGTTCTCGACGATTCGTCCGATCTTCCGCGAACGCGCAAAGATCAACTCTGAGGTTACCGGGCGGCTGACGGAATCGCTGGGCGGCGTCCGCGTGGTGAAGGGGTATCACGCGGAAGAGAGCGAGGCGAATGTCTTCGCGGAAGGCGTCACCCGGCTGCTGAATAACGTCATCAGCTCACTGACGGCTCAGTCGCTGATGACGCTGTCATCGACCGTCGTGCTGGGCGTCGTAGGCGGGCTCATTATGTACCTGGGCGCGAAGGAGAATGCCGCCGGCCGTCTGGATCTCGGAAGCTACCTCGAATACACCATGCTGCTCACCTTTATGGTGGCTCCGGTAGTGCAGCTTGTCGCGATTGGAACGCAGTTGACCGAGGCGCTGGCCGGTCTCGACCGCACAACCGAGATCCTGAACGAGCGCGAAGAAGATTCCGAGCCGGGCCGCGTCATCGCCGCCGATCACCTCCGCGGCGACGTTGTCTTCGACGATGTTGAGTTCGAGTATGAAACCGGCAAGCCGGTGCTACACGGGATCAGCTTCGAGTCGAAGCCCGGCACCGTAACCGCGCTGGTCGGGTCGAGCGGATCGGGCAAGTCGACCATCATCTCGCTCATCTGCGGCTTTCATACCGCGACCAAAGGAAAGATTCTGATCGATCATACCGACCTCGCAGAGATGCGGCTGGCCAGCTACCGGCAGCAGCTTGGCGTGGTCCTGCAGGAGACCTTCCTGTTCGACGGCACCATTCGCGACAACGTCAAGTTTTCGCGGCCAATGGCGACCGAAGAGCAGCTCTTGGAGGCTTGCCGGATTGCGCGTGTCGATGAATTTGCGGAGCGGTTTCCGGAGGGCTACGACACCATCGTCGGAGAGCGCGGTGTCAAGCTCTCAGGCGGCCAGCGGCAGCGAATCTCCATCGCCCGAGCAATTCTCGCCGACCCCCGAATCCTCATTCTTGACGAAGCCACCTCGTCGCTCGACTCCGAATCGGAAGCTATGATTCAAGGCGGCCTGAACCACCTCATGCAGGGCCGAACTACGTTCGTTATCGCCCACCGCCTGTCCACCATCCGCCGCGCCGACCAGATCCTGGTCATCGAGCAGGGCAACATCCTCGAACGCGGAACCCATGAGCAGCTATACGCGCTCGGCGGTCGCTACTTCGACCTCTACACCCGCCAGCACGGCCTCGAAACAAATCTGTTCCTGGCCCCCGGCGAAGGAGACACAGTCGAAGCCGTAGCAGGCTGATGGGAAATACTCCCCCACCCCTGCCGTCATTCTGGCGAAGCCAGAATCTCAGTATTTGCCTTAGGGCCAACGGCCCGTCCCATACCAGCCCGGGTGGCCCTAACCCGCCTTCTCCGTCAACTCCGCCCAACGCTGGTACAACTCATCCGCCTCACCCTGCGCCTGTTCCATCTCATGCAACGCCTTCGTCAGAGCCTCCGCGTTCGTCGCGACGCTCGGATCATCCAGCACATCGCGTGCGGCATTCAACCGCTCTTCAGCCGCATCCACCTTAGCCTCGATCGACGCGTATTCCCGCGCCTCCAGGTACGACAGCTTCTTCTTGCCCGTGTTCCGTTCGGAGGCGGCCGGCTTTGCTTCGCTCTCACCCGCGCCCTCCTCTCGCGCACCCTGAGCCCTGCTCCACTCCTCCCACTGCGAGTAGTCGCCGAACCGCTCTGCCCCGCCTTTGCCGTCCAGCCCAAGCACTACAGTCGACACGCGATCCAGCATGAACCGATCGTGCGTCACCAGCACCAGTGCGCCGGTGTATTCAAGCAGGCTGGCTTCGAGAATTTCCAGCGTCTGGATATCAAGATCGTTGGTCGGTTCGTCGAGCAGTAGAAGATCGGCCGGCTCCAACATCAGCTTGGCAATTAGCACGCGGGCACGTTCCCCTCCGCTCAGCCTCTCCACCGGCTGGTTTAGCTGTTCGCTGGTAAACAGAAACTTCTCCGCATAGCTCGCCACATGCACCACGCGGCCCTGGTACACAACCGAGTCCGCATCCGGCGCGAGTGCCCGACGTAACGTCACGGATTCGTCCAGCTCGCGCGTCTGCGAGAAATAAACGGTCTTCAGGAACGCAGCCTTCTTGATCTCGCCGCTCACCGGCTGCAGCTCTTCCGTCAGCAACCGCAGGATGGTCGTCTTGCCGCTGCCGTTGGGCCCGACGAGGCCGACGCGAACGCCGTTGGTAATCAGAAAGCTCAGGTCCTCGACAATCGTCTTCGCCGTTTCGCCCTCGCCAAGAACGCATTTAGCGTGGTCGAACTCAACCAACCGCTTGGTCTGGCGCTCAGTCGCGGAGAAGTCGATTCCGGCACTCGAGGTCTGGGTGCGCTGATTCACTTCCTTCAACTGGCCGATCAGGTCATTGGCGCTATCGATGCGCGCCTTGGACTTGGTGGTGCGGGCTTTCGGTCCGCGCCGCAGCCAGTCGGTTTCAATCTTGACGCGGTTCTTCAGCGCGTCCTGGAGCTTGCTCTGCGCCTCCAGATATTGCTCCTTGCCCTCCAGAAACTGGGTGTATGGACCCTTCACGCGCAGCAATCCCTCGGCGTAGACGCGGTTCAACTCCACCATTTCGGTGGCGACATTCTCCAGAAAATAGCGGTCGTGGCTCACCAGTACGCAGGCAAACGGAGCCTGCTTCAAGGTTTCTTCGAGCCACGCAATCCCGGCGAGGTCAAGGTGGTTGGTCGGCTCGTCGAGCAGCAGCACGTCCGGACCCGAAACCATCGCCTCGGCAATCGCCAGCCGCTTGCGCCAGCCTCCGCTCAGTGTCGCGGCCTCGGCCGCAACCTCCGGGAATCCGACGCGTCCGCCAGTCTCACGCAGCCGCCCTTCGCGCTCGGCCTCCGGAACCCCTGCGGCGACTAACGCCGCCTCAAGTACATCGCGAATCGACAGGCCCGGCGCAAACGTCGACTCCTGCCGCACATACCCGATGCGTGCCCGTTTGCGGCTGGAGACTTCACCCGAATCGGTGTCTTCATCTCCAGCCAGAACCTTCAACAACGTGGACTTCCCGGCGCCATTGGGGCCGATCAAACCGATGCGATCACCGTCGGAAACCGTAAACGAAATATCCTGGAACAGGGGCACAGCGCCAAAGCGCTTCGAAACACCCTGGGCATTCAAAATAGGAGGCATACCCCAGTCTACAGTGACAGCCTCCCCTTTCCATTGAGGTGTCCAGCCAACCCATCCACGCCGTCAGAAAAGTACCTTAAGCTGTAAGCTGACAGCTCCGAGCTGACAGCTCATAAATCCCGCCTTCCTCCCCTGGCCATATCCAAATCCGATCCCCCAGCCATCCGCTCTTATCCGTCTTTTCCGTCTTATCCATGTTAGGTTTTCGCCGTACGCTTTTGGCCACGATCAACCCGGCGACAAATCCAAATGCGATTGCCCTCCCGACCCCGCTACTGCCGCTCGACCTTGTAACCGGTTTTTCCAGCAAAGCTGCGATGGCCGTCACGATCCTGCTGAGGTTGCGCTTGAAATTCACGATGCTTCTCCTGTGTCACTATGACCTTACTTAATGTAAGGTATACGTTACACAAGAGAGGCTTGTTTATCGACTTAACTGACAAATTATTTCAAACGAAGCAGGTTTCGGACCGTCGGTCCACCCCTACAATCATCCTGTGCCCCCTGCCCTTGTTGCCACCAGTCTGCCCGCGAATGCGGACGCCACCGCGCGTACTCCTTGGCGGCGCTGGGTGACGATCTGGATGACCGTAGGCGCGCTGCTCCGGCTATGTTTCGTCTTGTTTCCGCGTAATCCCGACGACGACACCGAAGTCTATATGCAGCTCGGCCGTAACCTGCTGCACCGTGGAGTCTACGGATTTGGGGACGACTCAACCGTATCGCCATCGCTGTTCCGGCTGCCGGGATACCCCATCTTTCTCGCCCTAATGGCGGAGCACATCTGGCTGGTTGCGGTGGTTCAGTGCGCAGTCGACTTGATGGGCTGCCTTATGCTGGCGCTTTTTGTTCGCCGATACCGCTCCGAAAAGGCTGGCTTGGCGGTTCTGGCGCTCTCATCGATTTGTCTGTTTACCGCGAACTATGCAGCGACTGCGTTGACGGAGAGCCTTTCGATCTTCGCGGTTGCGGCTGGAATCTACTGCGTGGGCGAGCTGCTCGCTCAGCCGCGGGCGTTTTCCTTCGCCGGTTGGCTCCCGCGTCTTCTCCCGACCGCAGCCGCCGCCATGCTGGCGATCATGCTCCGCCCTGACGGGGCTTTGCTGACGATTTCGATCGGCATTGCACTTCTGGTCTACGGGTTCCGCCGCGCCGGGTTCTGGAGTGCTTTGCGCACCAGCGGCCTGTTTACGCTGCTTGCCTGTCTGCCGCTCATCCCGTGGACGATCCGGAATGCAGCGACGTTCCATGTCTTTCAGCCGCTGGCTCCTCGCCATGTCAACGATCCCGGGGAGCGCGTCAATCTGGGCTTTTATCGCTGGCTGCGCACCTGGTCGGTCGATTTTGAGACCACCGGGGCGGTCTTCTGGAGGGTCGGCTCGCAGCCGTTGGACATGAAGGATCTGCCACCTCGCGCCTTCAATTCCGAAGCGGAGTGGAACCAGACCGCCGAGCTTGTGGCCGCCTACAACGATGGGAACGACATCGACCAGCGCCTGGATGACCGCTTCGCCTCGCTGGCTGCAGCCCGCATCCGGGCAAATCCGTTGGGATATTACGTGTGGGTTCCGGCGCTACGGGTGAGCGATATGTGGCTCCGGCCCCGGACCGAAGGCCTCGCCGTCAACCTGGATTGGTGGCGTTGGCGTGAGCATCCGGGCCAAAGCGCATTGGCGCTCGGCTTCGCGCTGCTGAACCTGGCTTACGTCGCGCTGGCTTTGGTTGGGGTATTTCACAGGCCGCCCCTCGCCCTGCTGCTGGCGACTTACTTCGGCCTGCGATGCCTGCTGCTGGCAACGATGGAGAACTCCGAGCCGCGCTACACTCTGGAGGCATTTCCAATCCTCTTTGTCCTCGGCGCTTTGACCCTGTCTGAATGGAAGAAACCGTCTCTGGGCTGGCTCTGTGAGCCGCCGTCCTAACTTGTCGGCTAATTTTTGACGCCGCAGTAATCTGACTCACGCCGGCTCCCGTCTATCTGTCTGGCGGAGTTCAAGCGCTGCGATTCGTTCCCCGGAGAGATCACGTTGGCTACTTATCCCGCATCCTGTGTCGCACTAGAATGGCCTCTGAGAAGAGAGGGCCGCGCCATCAGCGAATTGGACGATATCGATCTGCTGGTCAAGACCTATCGGGCGCGTCTTCTCCGATTCGTCACCTTCTCCACCGGCGATCCGGACCTGGCGGAGACGATCACCCAGGATTGCCTGCTGAAGGCCTATAACGCACGGCTCAGCTTTCGCGGGGATTCGAGCGTCAACACCTGGCTGACCAGCATTGCGGTCAACCTGATCCGGGATCACCAGCGCACTCAGAAGTTCAAATTCTGGAAGCAGGCCCGGGCCACCGCCGTGGATGTGACTGATGTTGCTTCCTTTATCGCGGTCGACTGCACCTCGCCTGAGCAACAGCTGATTGCGAAAGAGCAAGTGGCCAAGCTCTCCGTTATCATAGAGACGCTTTCGTTAAATCAGCGCACTGTGTTTTTGATGAAGTTCGCGGAAGAGATGGATCTGGCCGATATCTCACAATCGATGGGTATGCCGATCAACACCGTCAAGACGCACCTGCACCGGGCTTTGAAAGCCGTACGCAGCCAACTTGGAGCTCAATGATGAACAATCTCCAAAACCCACACCTGACCGAAGACGAGCTGGACGAAGTTCTGATGGGCTTTGCCTCCGAGGACGCGACGCTGCACGTCGCCGCCTGCGAGCCTTGCGGCGCACGTCTGGACGTCTTCCGGAGCCAGATGGCAGTCTTCAGCCAGGCCTCGATGGCCTGGTCGGACGCCCGCTCCAACACCATTTCGCGCGACATTCTGGCGCACAAGCCGACCCGGCGCCTGACGCTGACCACGGTGTGGTCTTCCGCCGCGACGCTGATGCTTGCGCTTGCGTTCAGCCTGACAACTGCGTTGCATCAAGGGCCGCGAGCCGCAGATTCTGCGGTCGTTGCGCATCCGGACCACGACCAGAGTGAGCTAGCGTCGGATAACGAGATGCTGGCGGCGATCAATTCCGAGTTCGGCGCACCGCGACAGGCTCAGGTGGGGATCTATGAGAACGTCACTGCCCACCCCGCGGGCGCACGCAGCGCGGTGTCGCTACAGGTGAGGAACTAATGACCCGCGCTTCTATCCAATTTGGCACCGCAGTGTTGTCGGTGGCTCTCGGGGCGTTCACAGCGTCGGCCACAGCGCAGGGCCACGGCGGACCACCGTCGGGCGGACAGCAGGGCAGCATGGGCCGCGAGAACGGCCCGAAGGGTCAGGCCGATGGCGGTTTCGGCCGCAATTTAATGAACAATACGACACGTCCGGCGGCACCGCCCGCGTCGATGGAAAATACCGGCGGTCTGCAGCTGGGCCCTCCGGGTCGCTGGTGGGACAACAAGGATTTTGCCCGGACGATCGGGCTCAACTCATTGCAGCAGAAGCATATGGACGACGTCTTCGGTGCGAGCCGGGATACGCTGGTCAGGCTTAATAAGAACCTCCTGCATGAAGAGGCTCAGCTGGAGAAGATCACGCGGTCCCACGAGCTGGACGAGAACCAGATCTTCCAGCAGATTGATCGCGTGACAGCCGCCCGGGGCGAGCTCGAAAAGGCCTACGCGCACATGCAGTTACAGATTCGCAAAGAGATGACGGCCCAACAGGTCGGCAAGATGGACGAAATGATGCCCGTGCCAGTGCCGCAGCCCTAAGCGGCACTTCGGATCTTTTGTTTGCCTACGGAAGCTTCCCCCTAAACAATTCACACCAAAAGACTTGCAAGCCTTGAAAAATAATTTCCTGAAAAACAACAGTAAATTCGCATGTCAAGCCTTGGACCGTGTTAAGTCGTTCATAACAAACCAAATATAGGTTGCACGATTGCTATGTCCAACCTGCTATTCTTTGAATAGGAGTAAAAGACTTAGCCCCGGAGCAACTCTCCGGGGCTAAGTCTTTTGCTATGAGGAATTTGGCGCAACCCCAATAGAATCACGAATTTGGCACTCACCCTGTGGCCAACTCTATGATTCTAGTGCTTTTATCAGGTGCATCTGGGGTGGGGGGGCGTGTTCTGGAAGTCCGCCCTAGTTTGTGCCGGTCGTGACCTCAACCGCAGTCGGCGCAGTCTTCGGCTCGAAGTACTTCCGCTCGAACAGGGCCCGGTAGAACTGCCCGGTCAGCTCAGCGGCCTTCGGTCCGAAGGTCGGGCGGCCACCTTCCAAAAAGATTACCGTCGCAATCCGGCCATTTGGCGTCTCGGCATAGGAGCCGAACCAGCCATAGCGCGTGCCGTTGTTGGAGCAGGTGCCGGTCTTGCCCATCACCGGAAACTCGCGGAAGTTGGCCCGCAGGCTGCGCGCCGTTCCGTAGGTTGTTGCCGCCCGCATCCCGTCCTGCATCTCGGGGATCAGCTTCTCGATCTCAAGCGTCCGCTTCACCTTGGGTTCCATCGCGGCCAATTCAAACTGGCTGGTGGGGTGTTGCAGGTAGTACAGCGTGCCGCCGTTGGCGATGGCCGATACGATCGCGCCCAGCTGCAGCGGGGTCATGCTGACACTCTCGCCAAATGAGCACATTCTGCCGACGCCGCCCATGGAGGCCGGTAGTTCCTGGTCGGGGTACACGCCGAGTTGTTCGCCGGCGATCTCGTACCCGGCCAGTTCGCCCAGGCCGAGCTGGGTCGCGTAGTGTTTGACGCGCTCAAAGCCCAGCGTCCGGCCGAGTGTCTCGAAGTAGAGGTTGTTGGAGTGCGCGAGAGCTTCGGTCAGATTCAGGTGGTAGCCGCCGCCCAGCGCGACGGGGGTCTCGCGGGTGATAATGCCTTCCTGCAACGCAGCCAGAGCAACCGTCAGTTTGATCGTTGAACAGGGTTCGGCGCCGCCCGAAAGGGCCAGCTTCTGGTTCACCATGGCGAGGATGCGTCCGGTGGACGGGTCAATGGCCACCGCAGTACCGTTCATGTTGCCGAGCGCCTCTACGGCTGCGGCGCGGACGATCGGGTCTTCGCCCTCGGTGATGTCGCCATAGGTCACATTTTCGGCGAAGGAATTAGCGGAGAAGCGCTCATACGAACGGTGTTTCGCAGCAACCCGAACCAGCTTGCCATGCGGACCACGCACCAGGCGCGTCGCTGCAACGGGTTTAGAGGCCGCGTGTAGAGAAGCTTTGGTGCCGTGCGGAGTTCCGACTGCCAGGTGCGCGTGATGCACTGCGGTGCGGGGCTTCGGGGCGAGATGATTCGTCGTTGCCAGGGCTGACGCACTCGCTACACATGCAAAAACCGAGAGAGCGCTAAGAGCTGTGCAGCTAAGAACCGTGGCCCGTCGAATCATCAAAAGTGTCCTCCGAAATAGACTCCGCCTTAACTGGAATGTCGCCCCAGCTGGGGGAAGAATCATGCAACTTTAGAACCAAAGTCGGTGCAGCAAGTTTACCCTGTTCGCAAAACAGATCAATCGAAATCGACTGGGACTAATGGCCTCGCCGCAAAAATGCCGGAATATCGAGCTCATCGGCCTCCGCCGGCTCCCGCGTGACCGATCCGGTGTAAGCGGGAGAGCGGACTACGGTCTCTGGAACCGTCGGCTCCAGAATGCTTTCGATAGCGCGGTTCGCATCCTCATATTGCAGGCGAAGCGGACGCGGTGATTCCGCCGAATCGAAGCTGCGCGGCGCGGGCAGGCGACTATCGCGTTCGGGCGAGGGCTCCGGCGCGAGCAGTTCGCGGGCCGAGACACGAAAAAAATCGTCATCGAAGACCGAGCGCGGGACGGGTATCAGCTCCGGCGTGTGCATCTGCGTCGTCTGGAATTGCGACTCGGGGACTTCGTCGTCCGACCCAAACTGCTGGCCCGCTTCGTCGCCGAACTCTTCGTCGTACATCAGCGCATCTGCAGCCTCGTCAGCGTCAGCGTCCACGGCGGCGACGAAGATCCGCCCAACTTCGATCGGTGCCGCGTGAATCGGCGCAGCGGCGATGGCTGTAGTCTCGATCGGCTCGGCAGCAATCGGTTCGGAAGCAATTGGGTGCACGGGCTCGGCCATGCGAGCTTCAGCCGTCTCGTCGAACTGCGCGCGAGCCTGGGCCACACGCGAGATTGGTACGTCGAGGTGGATGGTCGGCACGGCAGGGCCGCCCAGCATCCGCTCGCGGCGAGCGAGGGAGTCTGCGGGCACCGAATCCTGCTGGCGGAAGCCCGTCGCGATGACGGTAATCTTGACTTCGTCGCCCATCGTCTCGTCCAGCACGGCGCCGAAGATGATGTTGGCATCTTCGTGTGCGGCGTTCTGGATGATGGTCGAGGCCTCGTTGACTTCGCTGAGCTTCAGGCTCGACGAGCCGGTGATGTTGATCAGAATGCCACGCGCACCGTCGATTGCGCCCGCTTCGAGCAGAGGCGACGCCATGGCGGCCGCTGCCGCTTCAACGGCGCGATTCGGCCCCGACCGCAAGGCGGTTCCCATGACGCTGTAGCCCATTCCGGCCATGGTGGTCTTGACGTCGGCGAAGTCGCGGTTGATGACGCCGGAGACGGTGATGATGTCGGTGATGCCCTGCACGCCCTGGCGGAGGACGTCGTCGGCGATGCGGAAGGACTCGAAGAAGCCCGCGTCCTTGGCGACGGCGAGGAGTTTTTCGTTGGGGATCACGATGACCGTGTCGACCGACTCGAGCAGCTCCTGGAGGCCGCGCTCGGCCTGCATCATGCGGCGCTTGCCTTCGAAGGCGAACGGCCGGGTGACGACGGCCACTGTCAGGGCGCCCATCTCGCTGGCGAGCGAGGCGATCACGGGGGCTGCACCGGTTCCGGTCCCGCCACCCAGACCGGCGGTGACGAAGACCATGTCTGCGCCTTCGAGAGCTTCGATGATTTTGTCGGAATCTTCAAGGGCAGCGCGGCGGCCGATGTCGGGGTTGGCGCCTGCACCGAGGCCGCTGGTGAGCTTGACGCCGAGCTGCAGCTTGACGGCGGCGTTGGAGCTTTGGAGCGCCTGCACATCGGTATTGGCGGCGATGAACTCCACGCCTTCGACATGGGCCGCGATCATCCGATTGACGGCGTTGTTTCCGCCTCCTCCGACGCCGATGACCTTGATGCGCGCATGCCGCGGCATTGATTCGTCGTACTGGATTCGCAGATCGTTTTCGTTGATGTCGGACATTGGCGGGTCAACTCCTGGGGACGGGTCGTCGGTTAATTCTCCCATCAACAGGCGGTAGCAACTACCCCTCGTTTTCCACCCCCGTATCTGCGGAGGTTCGCAGCGCCCGATTTTGCACCGCGAACGGGGCAGAGATGCGATGTGCGATCCTTTGGCGGAAGAGGACGCAGTGGTGACTTGCGTAATGACCCAATCTAGGGATGTGCGGCGGGACTAGCGGCGGCGTAGAAACAAAGCGGGGCAGAGTTCTGTATCGTCAACAATGGACGCAGCGTTTGATTGCTTTTCCCTGTTTCTCTCGCGGAGTCTATTGAGCATGCCAGCAGCAACACTTCTTATGATGCCGCGCCCTGCATCCGACTGTGCCCCGCAGCCGCTGTTTGCCGATCGTCTAAAGGACCGCGCGCTGTACGTCGAGAACTTCGACGAAACGCCCTTCCAGTTTGCGCATTACCTGCATGAGCATCCGGCGTTCCAGTTGAATGCGCTGCTGGAGGCTGCGGAGCGGCTTGCGCAGGCGAAACATAACAAGAGCCATTACGAATCGGGCGAGCCGGACCGTAATGCGTGGTTCGGTGCGCGGCCCGAGGGTACGACGCTGGTGCAGGCGCTGGCATCGATCCAGAGCGGCAAGAACTGGGTGATTCTGAAGCGGATCCACGAAGATCAGGTCTACGGCGGGATTCTGCGGCGCATCATTCCGGAGCTTTCGGCGCTGACCGGCATGGATATCGCGAAGGTGTACTACGACCCGACGATGACGATTTTCGTTACGTCGCCGGGGCGGATCACGCCGTATCACATGGATGGCGAGACGAATTTTCTGGCGCAGATTCATGGCGAGAAGCTGGCTTACATCTACGACGGCAACTGCCACGACGTGCTGAGCCAGCAGCACATAGAACAGTACTGGACCGGCAAGCTGCCGAAGATCGACTATCCGGATGCCATGCCGGTCGGGCAGTGGCAGTACACGCTGCGGCCGGGCAACGGTGTCTTCAATCCGGCGTGCTTTCCGCACTGGCTACAGAACGGCAACGGCGTTTCTGTGTCGGTGTCGATGAACTTCAAGCGGCGGCACAATGCGGCGATCGGGGCGCACCGGATGAACAAGTATCTGAGGCGGATGGGGATGAATCCGACGGCTCCGGGAGTTTCGTTGAGCGTGGATCGGGCCAAGGAAGCAACGTTCGGGCGGCTGTATTCGGCGGCGGAGACGTTGAAAAACAGGGTCAAGGGCTAGGGACCGGCGTCGGCTTTCTGTAGACTGATAGCCGATGCGCAAGCGCACCGCCTACACGCTCCTCGCTGTACTCGCGTTTCTCTGCGCCCTTGCGGTGGCGATCTATCTGCGGCAGGTGGCTCCGCCGGAAGCGGCGCGGTTGCTGCCGGAGTCGGATGCAATTGTCTTTGTGAATCTGAAGCCCTTGCGGGCGGCGACGCACTTCGAGCAGCGGCCGTTTTCTCCCAACTCCTTCAAGGAATTCATCGACGCTACGGGTATTCTGCCGGAGCGCGACATCGACGACGTGGCGTTTGCGCTGCACCAGATGCCCGATCCCAAGGGCGCGAATGGGCCGGTTGGGTTTACCGAGGTGTTTGAAGGGCGGTTCGACGGTGAACGGCTGACGAAGTACTTTGAGGCGCACGCCATTGGCAAGGAATCCTACGCGGGGCGAATTATCTACTCCATGCCTTCGGAGGAGCGGACGGTGCGGGTCGCGCTGCTGGGGTACGACATGGTGACGGCATCGAACATGCCGACGACGGAGCAGATTCATTCGGTACTGGATCGGCAGCGGGCGGCGGCAAGTCCATTTGCCGGGTCGTCGCTGCTGGGCGCGCGGTATGCGGAGGTGCCGGCGTTCTCGAGCGCGTGGGCAGTGGGGCGGATCGGGCTGCCGTTTGGCAACGAGGGCAGGATTACGGTGATGGGGCTGGAGTTGCCGCTGCCGGTGGACTCGACGTTTGTAGCAAGCCTCCGGTACACGACCGCGCTGCACCTGCGGATCGACGAGATTACGGCGAGCGACGACGATGCCGAAAGGTCGGCGCGAGCGTTGAATGGGTTGCTGGCGATGGCGAGGGCGGTGATGCAGGAGTCGAACGGGCTGAAGGAGGTTGGGGACTCGATTCGGATTGAGCGCAGGAAGGATCGCGTGGAACTGACGGCTACGGTGCCTAACGATGCGTGGAAGAGCTTGGGCGCCGAGAAGTAAGGGTAGACGATCGCCGTCGTTACGCATGTATGCTGGCTACGCCGGAATGACCATGGCAATAGAGGATTTCGATGACACGATTCACCGCTGCACTGCCTACGATCCTTGCGATGCTTGTATCGACTGCTATCGCCCAGACTGCGCGACCCGCGCTTCCCAGCGTCTCGCATCTCTCGCTGTACACGACCGACGCCGAAAAGACGGAGCGGTATTACGCCCATGATCTTGGCGGGGTTAAGCGTCCCGACCCGCAGAATCCGAAGGGCGTCCGCTACTACTTCAATCCAATTCAGTTCGTCGAAGTGCTTCCTCTGCCGGAGAACGCTGCACCCAAGCTTCGCTTTGACCATGCGGGATACAACACCGCGAACGCAGAGCAGATGCGCCGGTACCTCGGCGAACATCACGTTGAGGTTCCGGCCGAGGTGACCAAGGGCTCCGATGGCAGCCAGTACTTTTTTGTGCGCGATCCTGAAGGCAATCGCGTGCAGTTCATCCAGCCGCCGCCGAACCCAGCTCCCGTAGCGTCCGATGCTTTGAGCAACCACATCATTCATGTCGGCTACATCATTCACAACATCGCCACGCAGGATGCCTTCTACATCGGACTACTCGGGTTTCGACCGTACTGGCATGGCGGCAAGACGGAGGATTCATCGGACTGGACGTCGATGCAGATGCCGGACGGTCGCGACTGGCTGGAGTACATGAAGGTGCAGGGGCCGGAGACGACGGGCATCCCCGCAGCGATGTCGCAGGATAGCGCCGGTGTGCTGGACCACTTTGCGCTGGGCGTGCAGAATATCGAGCAGAGCATGAACCTGCTGTACGCGAACGACCGCCTGAACAATAAGCACAGCCAGCCGCAGATCGGGCGAGACGGCAAGTGGCAGCTCAATATGTACGATCCGGACGGGATTCGGGCTGAGTTGATGGAGTTCCAGCCGTCGGTGAAGCCTTGTTGCTCGCCGTTTTTGCAGCCGAGCCCGACGAAGTAGGTTGGCTAGTTGAGGCGTTGCAGCCGGGCGATAAGTTTCTGCGCCAGCGGCTCGCCGGATTCGGTCCAGAGCAGACGGTTTTCGATTGCGCAGTGCTTCTCGACCGAAAGAGTGAAGGCGAGCAGCATTTCGATGTTTTCCTTGACGTACTTCGCTGCCTCTTTGCGGGCCTCTTCGTCTTCCCAGAGGTCTTCTTCGTCGGTATCGTCGGTGACGATCCACGGCGTGTCGAGGCCGAAGTCCACACGGATGTGGCCGTTTTCTTCATAGGTCGCGTCGTCAAACGTCGGCCCGAAGGCGATCACTTTGACGGTGTGCGGCTTGCGCTTCCAGGTGGCGTCCAGGCCTCCGACGCCGGCTTCGTAGGTCCAGAGCTGCCACTTGGTTTCAAACTCGTAGGCAGTGTCTTCATGGAGTTGCTCCATGGCCTCGGGGACGGCGTTTTCGATGAGGGAGGCGGCAACGTCGGGTGAATCGTCTTCGGCCCTTTTATCCAGAACGTAAACCCGTTGGTAGATGGGCGGCTCGGCAAAGTTGACCGGATAGGCTGCGGCTGCGGCAACGCGCGGTAGTCCGGAGAGCCGTGAGAATTGCTTCAGGACGCCGATGGTGGTCTCGGGGAGGGTGGCGAAGCGGAAGTTCGGGAACCAGAGGCTAAGGTAGAGCTGATCGGCCATAGTCTCTAGTTTAGTCCTTGGAGCAAGAACAAGGCTTAACACCGATCAACACCGATTTAAAGACGATTTTAAAAGTCGATCGGGTTTGATCGCCATCGAGATCGGTGTTCATCGTTGTTAAGGCTTCTTTTGAGCGACACTGAATTCTATGGATGAGAAGACTCTGGCGCCGGGGCTTTACCTGGTGGCCACGCCGATCGGCAATCTCGAAGACATTACGCTGCGTGCGCTGCGGGTGCTGAAGCAGGCGGACAAGATCGCCTGCGAAGATACTCGGCAGACGCAGAAGCTGCTGAATCATTTTGCGATTGCGACGCCGACGGTCAGCTATCACATGTTCAACGAGGGCGACCGCAGCCTGCAGCTGATGGCGGAGCTGAAGAACGGGGCGCGCATCGCGATTGTGTCCGACGCCGGTACGCCGGGGATCGCCGATCCGGGGGCGCAGTTGGCGGCGGCGGCGATTGCGGCGGGTGTGCCGGTTGTCCCGGTGCCGGGGGCCAATGCAGCTCTCTCCGGGTTGATCGCCAGCGGATTGCCGGCGGAGAGCTTTACGTTCCATGGATTTTTGCCGTCAAAGCAGGGGCAGCGGCGCAGCGTGTTGGAGGCGATGGTGCGCGGGGCTGCCACGCATGTC
Organism: Rhodanobacteraceae bacterium; assembly: GCA_025350865.1. Taxonomy (GTDB): domain Bacteria; phylum Acidobacteriota; class Terriglobia; order Terriglobales; family Acidobacteriaceae; genus Edaphobacter. The sequence continues at coordinate 4,319 of JANXWZ010000212.1, read as the reverse complement.
TTCTATGAGACGCCGCACCGGATTCTGGAGGCGCTGGGCGATATTGCGGATGTGTTTGGCGAGGCGCAGCATGTCGTGGTGGCTCGCGAGATCACCAAGCTGCACGAGGAGTTTCTACGCGGGAGCTGCGTGGAGGTCCGTGCGACGCTGGCCGGGCGAGCGCAGGTTCGGGGTGAAATGGTGCTGATGCTGCATCTGGCGGAAGCTGCGCCGGAAATCCAGACCGCGACGATCTACGAGTCAGTGCAGGCTTTGATCAAGGCTGAATACATCAGTGAGATGGACGCGCTGAAGCGGGTGGCGCGTGAACGCGGGATCGGGAAGTCGGAGGCGTATCGCGAGTTTCAGCGGGGACAGTCACGGCCAAAACGAAAGTCGACCGCGGGCTAACGGATACACCCCACCTCAAACGATGAAACTGTTTGAGATGGGGCACCCGATATGCGGGGAGGGCTAAAAAAGAGGGAGCACCCGGCGCCGCAGATGCTCCAACTCCCTGAAGTGCAAGGCCTCGTGCTCGAATACCCCGCACTCTCTATAACGCGGGATAGTCGACATACCCTTCTGGACCGTGGGAATAAAATCCTTCGGTGTTGATCTCGTTGAATGCAGCGCCGGTTTTGAAGCGTTTGGGTAGATCAGGGTTGGCGATGAAGAGCTTTCCGAAGGCTACGGCGTCGGCCTGGCCGGATGCGATCACCTGCTCTGCCTGGGCCTGCGTGTACTTTTCGTTGGCGATGTAGACCCCGCCGAAGGCCTTCTTGAGGTCGGGGCCGAGCCAGTCGTCGGCGTGGTACTCGCGGGCCATGAGGAAGGCCAGCTTGCGTTTGCCGAGCTCGGTGGCGAGGTAGGTGAAGGTCTCGCGGGGGTTGTGGTCGGCCATGCCGTGGGTGTCGGGCCGTGGCGCGAGGTGCATGCCCACGCGGTCCGCTCCGAAGACGGCGGAGGCTGCATCGGCGACTTCGAGGTGCAGACGGGCGCGATTTTCGACCGATCCGCCGTACTGGTCGTCGCGGATGTTGGAGTTGCTCTGCAGGAACTGATCGAGCAGGTAGCCGTTCGCACCGTGGATTTCGACGCCATCGAAGCCTGCCTCTTTGGCATTTTTGGCGCCCTGGTGGAACTCGTCGATGACGATCTTGATTTCGTCGAGGGTGAGAGCGCGAGGGGTCTCATATTCGCGCTGCGGGCGGACGAGCTTCATCATGCCGGGGGCCGGGATGGCGCTCGGGGCGACGGGCCGCTGGCCGTTCAGGAAGCTGGAATCGCTGATGCGTCCTACATGCCAGATCTGCGAGAAAATGCGGCCGCCGGCGTTGTGGACGGCGGCGGTGATGGGCTTCCAAAGCTCAGTTTGCTGGGCGGACCAGAGGCCGGGAACCTGCGGGTAACCGACGGCGAGAGGCGAGATCGGGGTTCCCTCGCTGATGATGAGCCCGGCCGAGGCGCGCTGCGCGTAGTACTCGGCTTGGAGCGGGGTGGGCAGGTGATCGGCAGTGCCGCGGAGGCGGGTGAGTGGAGCCATAACGATGCGGTTGGGTAGGGAAAGTGCTCCAACTTGGAGGGGTTCGAAGAGAATGCTCATACGGATTGGATGTTGCCATGAGTACGAGGTTGCGAAAAGAGGCTTCCAACATCTTTCTTCCGCGATAAGTGACTTGGAATGTGTCGGTTGCAAAAATAAATCACGGAGACTGGCTTGAGAGGCCGGGAGGTGCATCCAAGCCGGTGTGAAATACCTCAGTGTGATACCCGCCGTTCAGACCCCTCCCCGAAGCGAAGACGACCGGATCGCGGCGCTTGAAAGATTCCATATTCTCGGGTCTGAGCCCGAGCGAAGCTACGACGACATCGTCCAGTTGGCTTCTTTCATCTGCGGCACCCCAATTGCGCTGATTTCGCTGCTTGGTCGCGACACGCAATGGTTCAAGGCCAAAGTCGGACTCGAAGTCAACGAGACGCCTCGGTCTGTCAGCTTTTGCAGACATATGATCAATACGGCCGAAACCATGGTCGTCAACGATGTCGCTGCTGATGCACGATTCCAGGACAATCCACTTGTTACCGGCGACCCGAATATCCGGTTCTACGCGGGCGCGCCGATCGTGGAAAAGGGCGGGCACGTTCTGGGAACTGTCTGCGCCATCGATACGGTCCCTCGGGTTCTGGATCAGAGACAGATTTCCGCACTGGAGGCTTTAGCTCGTCAGGTCGTCGTTCTATTGGAGCAGCGGGAGGCAGTGAGGACGCTTGAAAAGGCGGCGGATGATTCGCAGATCACTGACCAAAAGCTGAAAAACTCCGAACTCCGCCTCCAGACCTTTGTCGACCGGATTCCCGCGTTGGCGTGGATCGCCGACAAGGACGGCTGGATTTTCTGGTATAACCGCCGCTGGTACGAGTACACGGGCACGACGCCGGAACAGGTGAAGGGTTGGGGCTGGCAGTCGGTGCATGACCCGGCGATGCTGCCGTCGGTCCTGGAGAAATGGTCGGCGACGATCCGCACTGGGGAACCGTTCGAGATGGTCTTCCCGCTGAAGGGGGCGGATGGCGAGTTTCATCCGTTTCTGACCCGAGTGGAACCGTGGCGGGATTCCAGCGGGCAGGTCGCGCAATGGTTTGGGACCAATGTGGAAGTGGATGCGCTGCAGAAGACACAACTGGCACTGGAGAAGAGCCAGGAACGCCTGAAGCAGGTTCTTACCGCGACGACCGATGCGGTGGTGAGCGTGGACCGCGACTGGGTACTGACTTATCTGAACCCGAAGGCGGAGGCGCTTTTCGGCGCCTCGGAGCAGCTGGTTGGGCATAATGTGTGGGAAGCAATTCCCGTGACGGCTTATGAAGGATCGCCGTTTGTTGCGCATTGCCTGCTTGCGATGAATGAGGGAGTCGCCAGCACATTTGAGGCCGAGTATTCGGAGCCGGTGTCTTACACGCTTGGCATCGAGGTCTATCCAAGCAAGGACGGCATCGTCGTGTTTTCGCGCGACATTACGAAGCTGAAACATGCGGCGGCAGCGGTGATGCAGAACGAGAAGCTGGCGGTTGTTGGGCGTTTGGCGTCGTCGATTGCACATGAGATCAACAATCCGCTCGAAGCGGTAACGAATCTGCTCTACCTGGCGAACACGTCCGAGGATTTGGAGGAAGCGCGACCGTACCTGAGGAACGCCGATATCGAGTTGCGTCGAGCCTCCGTGATTACGCAGCAAACGCTTCGCTTCCATCGTCAGGCAACGCGGCCAACCTATGTGACGTTTGCCGAGTTAATAAAAGGAATACTCACAGGGCATCACAGCCGCCTGGCAAACTCCGGGGCCAAAGTGGAGGAACGCGACCGCTCGAGCAGACCGGTTTTGTGCATGGAAGGCGAGGTTCGGCAGGTGTTGTCGAACCTGGTCAGTAACGCAATCGACGCGATGAGCGGAAGGGGTGGCACGCTTAATATCCGTGGGCGAGATGGCCAGGACTGGATGAGCGGAGAGCCCGGCATGGTCATTACGGTCGCCGATACAGGCATCGGGATGTCCGAGACTACGCGGACGAAGGTGTTTGAGGCGTTCTATACGACTAAGGGTGTGGGCGGGTCGGGGCTGGGGCTTTGGATCAGCAAGGAGATTATCGACCGGCATCGGGGCCATCTTCGGATTCGGAGCAAGCAATCCGGTTCTCGGACCGGCACAGTGATTACGTTGTTCCTCCCTGCGGAGGCGCTGGCGGAGATTCAAGGTTAGCCGGGCCGAAGAGCTCGGGCGGGATTTCGGTGGATATTTGAGGTGGGGCACGCCGCGGTTGAGCGTGGAACAAACAGCTACACCTGGAACCGCAGATCCCTTCGGGATAACAAACAAAAAGGTTAGCCGGCGGTTACGATTTCGCTGAAGTCGGCTATGCCGCTGAAGTCCGTGAGTACGCGGGATAGCAGGGCGAGGCGGTTAGCACAGATTTGCTCGTTGGGGTCCATGACCATCACGGCCTCAAAGAATTCGTCCACTTGTGGTCGCAAGGTCGCGATGGCCTCGAGCGCGCCGATGTATTCCCGGGCGGCGCGGAGGCCGGTGACGCGCTTGGCAAGGCGGATGGCGGCGGTGTTGAGGTGCTGTTCGGCGGCGTCGGTGAGGAGAGATTCGTCGACGGCTGGGGCGGGTGCGATTCCTTTTTCCGTGGCCTGGGCAAGGATATTCTTCATGCGCTTGAAGGCTGCGGAGACGGCCGCGAAGTCCTCTGAATCGCGGACGGCCGTGACGGCGTCGGCGCGGGTGGCGGCGTCGCGAATGTCTTCACTCCCGGCAGCCAGGACGGCTTTGACGACA